>NZ_JBJZOJ010000021.1:0-114531 GCF_047200655.1 Streptomyces sp. MS06 | reverse complement strand
GGCGCACGGCCGCGGCAAAGACTCGTGAGGGGTTGGCGGACAGCCTCGCTACCGCAGCACTCGGCATGTTGGGGGAAAGCCCTGGGGTGCCGGACCTGGAAGACGTGCGGCGCGCCGTACGGTGGGCCGTCGTTCCGGCTCACAAGGGCGAAGAGCCCCCGCCGGACCTGGAGAAGGTCTGCGCGTGGCTGGCGAGCCATTCCCTTCCCCTGTCGGCTCTCAGAGACTCCAAGGCTGTGCGAGACGTCCACTATCGGCTGTCGTTCAAGCTGGACGGCAAACCAGCGGCAGCGGATACGTACAAGCGCCGTCGTCGTGGATTCAACACGGCCATGGACTACGCGATTGAGGAGGGATACCTAGACGGAAATCCGCTCGCTGGGTTGAAACGGCCTACCTCCAATGGAAGCGATGCCGTAGACCCGCGAGTACTGGTCAACGAAGTGCAGGGGCGGCAACTCCTTACGGCCGTCTCGTATGTCGGCTCGGTGCATCGGAACAGGGGGCGGCGCCTTGTGGCATTCTTCGCCTGCATCCTGTACGCGGCGATGCGTCCGGCGGAAGTAGTCGGGCTCAGGCTGTCTGACTGCCATCTCCCCGAAAAGGGATGGGGAACCCTCACTCTCTGGGAGACGCGTCCTATCTCCGGAAAGAAGTGGACTGACTCGGGTGAGCGGCACGATAAGCGGGGACTGAAGTCACGCGAGCCAGGCACGGACCGGCCGGTGCCGATTCCCCCCGTGCTGGTGGCGATGCTCCGCGCGCACCTGAAGGAGTTCGGCACCGCCAAGGATGGGCGGCTCTTCCCGAACGAACGGGGGGACCTGCTCGGCACCTCCAGCTACTGGCGGGTGTGGCAGGAAGCCAGACCGCTGGCGCTTCCGCCGGACAAGGTGGGCTCGCCCTTGGCCCGGAAGCCGTACCACCTCCGGGCTACGTGCATCACGAACTGGCTCCGCGCAGGCCTCCTGGTAGCCGAGGTGGCTCGGCGTGCCGGCAACTCCCCAGAGGTCATCCACCGCCGCTACGCGGGCATCATCGACGACAGCGAGGAGGAAAACAACAAGAAGATCGAAAAGACCATGGGCTGGGGGTAGGAAGCCGCCGTGTGAGTGTGCGGACGGGTGGCCGCACACTCACTGGTGATCCAGCCATTCTGTTAGGTCCTTGAGCCTGGGAACTACTTCGGTTTTCATCCCTCGCGGTAGGTGTGCAGCGTGGAGGACATGGGACGCATAGCGTTCGGTTACGACCACGTCGCAGTACGGCACTGCGATGCTCAGTGCGTCAATATCGAAGATGTCGTTGGGTGACCATGACTTTTGGCGATTACGGTGCGCCGCTTCCACGAGAGTTGCATAGACGTCGGCGCTTGGCATGGAGTCTGCGAACGCTCTTATCGATTCCTTGCTCGTAGCTACTTCGTCAAGGTTCCTGCCGCGGTCGATGAGTGCCTGGACAAGCGTGTCTATGATTTCGTTAGTAATGTACCGGACCCGTACGACGTCGCGCAGGCGGTGCCAATACTGTGGATCCTTGTCGAGCCGTTCGGCTTGCTGACGCTCTGCTTCTGCTCGCTTTTCGGCGATTCTCTTAGCGACTGTCGGGTCCCACCCATTTGCCTGGAGGTCTGGCACTTCTTCGTCAGTAGGCCCTCGTAGCACGGAGCGCTCAAGATGAGCATTGGCGTTTGCCAGCATAAGATCAAAAGCTGCGGGCCCCTCTGGCCACGTTTCGCGGGTTCTGTCGGTGACATCAACAGAACCTGAACGAATGTGCAGACCTCCGCGCTTACCCATGGCGTGGCCAATGCCGTGTCCCAGCAGCTCGATGTCTGCAATGTGGGGTGACCCGGTGGCGAACATCTGGTCAAGTGCTGCCTCCACCTCCAGTCGCGCGATGTGCGAGTGGGGCAGCAAGGTCGTGAAGCCGGAGACTTCTTCCATGACCTTGGCGATGTCGGCTCGCTGGCGAGGGTCCTGGATCCCCGACATCTCCATGTAGTGAGTCAGAGACAGGGGGAAAAGGTACAGCCCCGAACGGGCCGCATCTCGCACAGCCGTCAGCGCCGGCCGGTAGGGCCCTCCGGTCGGATGTCCTGTATCGGCCTTGGCCAGACTGATCCAATGGTTGAGGTCCAGATAGACGAGACGCTGTCCCGTCTGAGGTCGAACCAGGTGAACAGGCCAGGCGTATGCAGGGGTTTGCCGTCGTGCCATGGCGGCCATTCTGGCAAATCCACGCCCGCGCTCGCCGCCAAATATGAGCGGGCGGGTCCTGGCTCACGACGAAGCGGGCCCGCCGTCCGCGTGTGGCTCACACGCCCCTCACACACAAACCGTGAGAGACAACGAGAAAGGGCGGGAGCCAGTGAGACTGACTCCCGCCCTTTTCGTTCGGCATCCGCCCTGGTCAGACCGTTGTTCTGGGTTGCTGACCTGCGAGTGCCCCCGGCAGGATTCGAACCTGCGCACACGGCTCCGGAGGCCGTTGCTCTATCCCCTGAGCTACGGGGGCGTGTCGGGCGCGGTGCGTGTTGCTCGCGGCGACGGGTAGAACACTACCAGCTCTTCCGGGGTGGTCATGAACGCCTTTTGCCACGTGCCTGCGTGTCCGTGGGGCGTCGGTCAGCCTGCGGCGGGCTTGTCCCCCTCACGGGGTGGAAGTGGGGAAAAGCCGGACGCGGTGGCCGGTCTGGACCTACTCTCAAGTTGTGCCAGGCGCATCGGGTCGGGTCCTTGTCGTGGACGACAACAAGGTCATCCGGCAGTTGATCAGGGTCAATCTCGAGCTGGAAGGGCTCGAGGTCGTGACCGCGGCCGATGGTGCCGAGTGTCTGGATGTCGTGCACCGGGTGCGGCCGGACGTGGTCACCCTCGATGTGGTCATGCCTCGGCTGGACGGGTTGCGCACCGCCGCCCGGCTCCGTTCCGATGCCCGTACCCGGGACCTGCCGCTCGCCATCGTCAGCGCTTGTACGCAGTACGAGGTGGACGTCGGTGTGGATGCCGGCGTCGACGCCTTCCTCGCCAAGCCGTTCGAGCCGGCGGAACTCGTCCGGGTGGTGAGGCGGTTGCTGGAAGGTGGTAGGCGGCCGGGGAGCGGCGGCGGGAGCGGGGACGCTTCCGTGATCGGGGGAGCCGTGTCGGCTGGAGGCCCCGAGTGCGCCGGACGGGGCTGTCCGTGAGGGCCACCTGTGGGTGAATCCCTTCCGGCGTTGCCGGCGCTCTCCGTGCGAGGGCGCGGGGGCTCTGGGGCAGGGTGCCGGGCAAGTGCCTGAGGTCAGGTAGGAGCATCATCGAGTCAGTCGCCGTCGGCGCTGGGGCTGGGGCTGGTGCTGCGGTGGTGCGGGCTGGTGGGCTCCGGAGGTGCGAGGGGCTGGAGCGCTCGGTCGTGCCGAGGTGCCGTCGGCGTCCACATGCCGGGAAGTGGGGAAAGGGAGTCGCCTGCTCACCCCCTCCCTCCCCTACGCTTGACCCGTGACCCCCGCCGAGCTGTCCCGCACCGTGCTGCATGCCGTGCGTTGCGCCGTCGACCAGGGGGAACTCAGTGTGGCCGTGCCTGCGCGGGCGGTGGTCGCAGCCCCCGGGCCCGGGGGCTGCGGGGACTACGCGACCGCCGTCGCGCTGCAGCTCGCGCGGCCGGCAGGCAGGCCGCCCCGCGATGTCGCCGCGGTGCTTCGTGCGCATCTCCTGCGCTCCCGGGGCGTCACCGGGGTCGAGATCACCGGGCCCGGCTTCCTGAACATCAGCCTGGTGGAGTCGGGGTGGGCTGACCTGGTCCGGCGGATTCTCCGCGAGGGGCCGCGGTACGGCCACGGCGATGCGCTCGCCGGGAGTCCCGTGCTGCGGCTGAGCGTCCCCGATGAGGTGCGCGCCGAGGTGGTCGCGGATGCGGTGGCGCGGATCGCCGCCTCCCAGGGGGGCAGAGTGGTGGTCGAGGCGGGAGCTGCGGGGGACGGTGCCCGGCGTCTCGATGCCGGTGGCGGCACCCGTCCCGGCTCCGGTGCCGCCCTGGACGGCACTCACCCCGACCGCGACACCCACCCCGGCACCGGTGCCACCCCCGCCGACCCAGACTGCGACCGCGGCACCCCCGTCGTGCTGCGCCCCGTGCCCGCCCCGCAGGATCCGGCGCCGCTCGGTGCCGACGCCGCGCGGTGGGCGCTGCTGTACCCCGCGGCGCACGACCGGCCGCGGGTCGGTGCCGAGCACCTCGTGCAGCGGGAGGCCAATCCGCTGTTCCGGGTTCGGTACGCGCACGCTCGCGTCCGGTCCCTGCACCGCAACGCCGCCGACCTGGGATTCGAGGCCCGACCGGGGGCCGTGGACGGTGGTGATGACGCGTCGTCGGTGTCGTCGGCGCTGGTGGCGCTCCTCGCCGACCATCCGCGTGTCCTCGCCGCGGCCGCCGCGCGCCGCGCCCCCGACCGTCTCGCCCGGCATCTCGTCGCCGTGGCCGACGCCGTTATGCCGGTCCTGCCCGGTGTGCTCCCGTGCGGCGCGGAGAAACCCTCGGCCGCCCACCGCGCCCGGCTGGCGCTCGCCGAAGCCGCCGGGACGGTGCTGGCCGGCGGCCTGTCCCTGCTCGGCATCGACGCACCCGACCACCTCTGAGAGAGCCCCGAAGAGATCATGAGCCGTTCCGCACACCCCGCCGGGCCCCGCTACGCCGACGTCCTCCCCGAGGGCCACTACGCCGCACCGCCCGCGGACCTCAACGACCTGGACCCGAAGGTGTGGGCGCAGACCGTCGGCCGCGACGCCGACGGCGTCGTCACCGTCGGCGGGATGTCCGTCACCCGGCTCGCCGAGGAGTTCGGCACCCCCGCCTACGTGCTCGACGAGGCCGACTTCCGGGCCCGGGCCCGCGCCTGGCGCACCGCTTTCGGTGCGGACGCCGACGTCTTCTACGCGGGCAAGGCGTTCCTCTCGCGTGCCGTCGTGCGCTGGCTCGACGAGGAGGGGCTGAATCTCGATGTCTGCTCCGGGGGCGAGCTCGCCACGGCGTTGTCCGCCGGGATGCCGGCCGAGCGGATCGCCTTCCACGGGAACAACAAGTCCGCCGAGGAGATCCGCCGGGCGGTGGAGGTCGGGGTCGGCCGGATCGTCGTCGACTCCTTCCAGGAGATCGTGCGGGTGGCGCACACCGCCCAGTCGCTCGGGAAGCGGCAGCGGGTGCAGATCCGCGTCACCGTCGGGGTCGAGGCGCACACCCACGAGTTCATCGCCACCGCGCACGAGGACCAGAAGTTCGGCATTCCGCTGGCCGGCGGGCAGGCGGCCGAGGCTGTGCGGCGGGCCCTGGTGCTCGACGGGCTGGAACTGATCGGGATCCACTCCCACATCGGCTCGCAGATCTTCGACACCTCCGGTTTCGAGGTGGCCGCGCACCGCGTCGTCGGCCTGCTGAAGGACATCCGCGACGAGCACGGCGTCGAACTGCCCGAGATCGACCTCGGCGGCGGGCTCGGTATCGCCTACACCAGCGACGACGACCCCCGCGAACCGCACGAGATCGCCAAGGCGCTGACCGAGATCGTCAACCGGGAGTGCGAGGCGGCCAGGCTGCGCACGCCGCGGATCTCGGTGGAGCCGGGGCGGGCCATCGTCGGGCCGACCGCGTTCACCGTCTACGAGGTCGGCACCGTCAAGCCGCTCGACGGGCTGCGTACGTACGTGTCCGTCGACGGCGGTATGTCGGACAACATCCGTACCGCGCTCTACGACGCGGAGTACAGCGTCGCGCTGGTCTCGCGCAGGTCCGATGCGGAGCCGATGCTCGGCCGCGTCGTCGGCAAGCACTGCGAGAGCGGCGACATCGTGGTCCGGGACGCGTTCCTGCCCGCCGACCTGGCGCCCGGCGACCTGATCGCGGTGCCGGCGACGGGGGCGTACTGCCGGTCCATGGCCAGCAACTACAACCACGTGCTGCGGCCGCCGGTGGTCGCGGTGCGGGACGGCCAGGCCCGGGCCATCGTCCGCCGGGAGACGGAGGAGGACCTGCTCCGGCTCGACGTGGGCTGAGGCGGGAGCCGAGGGCGGAGGATGCCGTGGCGAGGGCGGAGGATGCCATGGCGAGGGCGGAGGAGGCCGAGGACGCGGGGGAGCCGGAGGAGGCCGAGGACGCGCGGGGGTCGGAGGAGGCCGAAGAGCGGGGGAGTCGGAGGAGGCCGAGGACGCGGTGAGGACGCGGGGTGCGGAGTAGGCGGAGGATGCGGTGGGGGTGGAGGATGCGGAGGCGGAAGATCTCCTGCACTGCACCCCCGTGCAAATGAAATTGAGATCTCACGATCCGGACGAGGGGCAGAAAGTTCCGTCCGGTGCGTGAGACTGGTTCCACCGTAGACGGTATGAGGAAACGAGGTCGGATGATGCGTACGCGTCCGCTGAAGGTGGCGCTGCTGGGCTGTGGGGTCGTCGGCTCAGAGGTGGCACGCATCATGACGACGCACGCGGACGACCTCGCCGCCCGGATCGGGGCGCCCGTGGAGCTCGCGGGTGTCGCCGTACGCCGGCCGGACAGGGTCCGCGAGGGCATCGACCCGGCCCTCGTCACCACCGACGCCACCGCCCTCGTCAAACGCGGCGACCTCGACGTCGTGGTCGAGGTCATCGGCGGGATCGAGCCCGCCCGCACGCTGATCACCACCGCCTTCGAGCACGGCGCCTCCGTCGTCTCCGCGAACAAGGCCCTGCTCGCCCAGGACGGCGCCGCCCTGCACGCGGCCGCCGAGGCGAACGGCAAGGACCTGTACTACGAGGCCGCCGTCGCCGGTGCCATCCCGCTGATCCGCCCGCTGCGCGAGTCGCTCGCCGGCGACAAGGTCAACCGGGTGCTGGGCATCGTGAACGGCACCACCAACTTCATCCTCGACAAGATGGACTCGACCGGGGCCGGCTACCAGGAGGCCCTCGACGAGGCCACCGCGCTCGGCTACGCGGAGGCCGACCCGACCGCCGACGTGGAGGGGTTCGACGCCGCCGCGAAGGCCGCCATCCTCGCCGGGATCGCCTTCCACACCCGGGTGCGCCTCGACGACGTGCACCGCGAGGGCATGACCGAGGTGACCGCCGCCGACTTCGCCTCCGC
The DNA here is from genome assembly GCF_047200655.1 of Streptomyces sp. MS06. Taxonomy (NCBI): domain Bacteria; kingdom Bacillati; phylum Actinomycetota; class Actinomycetes; order Kitasatosporales; family Streptomycetaceae; genus Streptomyces; species Streptomyces sp. MS06. Next base: position 107,439 of record NZ_JBJZOJ010000021.1, on the reverse strand, counting down.
CAGGGGCATGGGCTGCACCATCAAGCTGCTCGCCATCTGTGAGCGGGCCCAGGACGGGGCGTCGGTGACCGCGCGCGTGCATCCCGCGATGATCCCCCTCAGCCACCCCCTGGCCTCCGTCCGCGGCGCCTACAACGCCGTGTTCGTCGAGTCCGACGCAGCCGGGCAGCTGATGTTCTACGGTCCCGGTGCGGGCGGTTCGCCCACCGCCTCCGCCGTGCTCGGCGACCTCGTCGCCGTGTGCCGGAACCGGCTCAGCGGGGCCACCGGGCCCGGCGAGTCCGCGTACGCCGCGCTGCCCGTGTCGCCGATGGGCGACGTCGTCACGCGCTGCCACATCAGCCTGGACGTCGCCGACAAACCAGGTGTGCTGGCCCAGGTCGCGACCGTGTTCGCCGAGCACGGCGTCTCGATCGACACCGTCCGCCAGCAGGGCAAGGACGGCGAGGCCTCCCTCGTCGTCGTCACCCACCGTGCGTCCGACGCGGCCCTCGGCGCAACCGTCGAGGCGCTGCGCAATCTCGACACCGTGCGGGGTGTCGCCAGCATCATGCGGGTTGAAGGAGAGTAACCAGCAATGACCCACCAGTGGCGCGGAATCATCGAGGAGTACCGGGACAGGCTGCCGGTATCCGACACCACCCCGGTAGTGACGCTCCGCGAGGGCGGAACGCCGCTCGTACCCGCGCAGGTCCTCTCCGAGCGCACCGGCTGCGAGGTCCACCTCAAGGTCGAGGGCGCCAACCCGACCGGGTCCTTCAAGGACCGCGGTATGACCATGGCCATCAGCAAGGCGAAGGAGGAGGGGGCGAAGGCGGTCATCTGCGCCTCCACCGGCAACACCTCCGCCTCGGCCGCCGCCTACGCGGTACGCGCGGGCATGGTGTCCGCCGTGCTCGTGCCGCAGGGCAAGATCGCGCTGGGCAAGATGGGGCAGGCCCTGGTGCACGGTGCCAAGATCCTCCAGGTCGACGGCAACTTCGACGACTGTCTGACACTGGCCCGTGCGCTCAGTGACAACTACCCGGTCGCGTTGGTCAATTCGGTCAACCCGGTGCGGATCGAGGGGCAGAAGACGGCGGCCTTCGAGATCGTCGACATGCTCGGCGACGCGCCCGACATCCACGTCCTCCCGGTCGGCAACGCGGGCAACATCACCGCGTACTGGAGGGGGTACCGGGAGTACGCCGCCGACGGTGTGGCCGGCGGGACGCCCCGGATGTGGGGCTTCCAGGCCTCCGGCAGCGCGCCGATCGTGCGCGGGGAGGTCGTCAAGGACCCCTCGACCGTCGCCACCGCCATCCGGATCGGCAACCCCGCCTCCTGGCAGTACGCGCTGGCGGCGCGGGACGAGTCCGGCGGTGTCATCGACGAGGTGACGGATCGTGAGATCCTGCGCGCCTACCGGCTGTTGGCCGCCCAGGAGGGCGTCTTCGTGGAGCCCGCCTCGGCCGCGTCGGTGGCCGGCCTGCTGAAGGCCGCGGAGCAGGGGAAGGTCGACCGCGGGCAGCGCATCGTCTGCACCGTCACCGGGAACGGGCTCAAGGACCCCGACTGGGCCGTCGCCGGCGCCCCGCAGCCGGTCACCGTCCCCGTCGACGCGGCGACCGCGGCGGAGCGTCTCGGCCTGGCCTAGGCGGTGCCGGTGAGGGCCGCGCAGGGCCGTTTCCGGCCCGCAGGCCGCACTCCTCCGCCGGGCCCGGGACACTCCCGGCCGGTACGGGCGGAGTCTCGACCTCTGCCGGCCCTGCGGGCGCCGGGACGTCGGCGCTCCTCGGCCGCCGGTGTCCCCTGGCCGTCGGCGCGTCGGCGCATCGGCGCCACCGGCCCCCGGTCGTTGGGGTGTTGGCGTCTGCGGGCCTGGATTCGCCGGGCGGGCCGGAGTCGCCGACGCGGTTGCGCAAGTGGGGTCGGAGCCGCCGGGTGCCGGGTCCGATTCGGTGCGGTGCGGTGCGGTTTCCGCCCCTCGGGGTGCCGGTCGGGTCCCGGGCCCGGCGGCTCGGCCGGGGCTGCCTTCGCCGGGGTCGAGCGGTCCCGGCGAAGAGGCGGCACGGAAACCGCGTAGACGGCCGTCACCTGGGGAACTTCCTTATAGGGGGTGCACAGCTGGGTCTCCGACACGCATCGTGCGCCTCCCGTGCGCCCTGTGTCGCGACGGAACCTTCCTTCGATAGGCTGTACTGAACCCGCCCGCCGCATATGCCTGAACGGCATATGCCGAAGTGCCGCGCCGTCTCCGCGGTTCGCGGGCCTCAGGACACCTTCGAATGCCAATCGAACGCCATTCGACAATTTCGCAGCTCAAGGAGAGTCATCGAGCGATGGCCGGTCCAGCCTTCCGCGCCGCCGCCGTCCGGGTGCGCGTCCCCGCCACCAGTGCCAACCTCGGCCCGGGTTTCGACGCCCTGGGCCTCGCGCTGGGGCTCTACGACGACGTGGTCGTCCGGGTGGCCGACTCCGGGCTGCACCTCGACATCGCGGGCGAGGGCAGCGAAACACTGCCGCGCGACGAGAGCCACCTGCTCGTACGGTCCCTGCGCACCGCGTTCGACGCCCTGGGAGGGCAGCCGCGCGGCCTGGAGATCGTCTGCGCCAACCGGATCCCGCACGGCCGCGGCCTCGGGTCCTCCTCCGCCGCCATCTGCGCCGGCATCGTCGCCGCACGGGCGGTGACCATAGGCGGGGAGTCGCGGCTCGACGACGCCGGCCTGCTGGAACTGGCCACCGAGATCGAGGGCCACCCCGACAACGTCGCGGCCTGCCTGCTCGGCGGCTTCACCCTGTCCTGGATGGAGAACGGCGCCGCCCGGGCGATCAGGATGGACCCGGCCGATTCCATCGTTCCGGTGGTTTTCGTCCCCGGAAAGCCGGTCCTGACCGAAACCGCGCGGGGCCTGCTCCCGCGCACCGTGCCGCACGTCGACGCCGCGACCAACGCCGGCCGCGCCGCCCTGCTCGTCGAGGCCCTGACCCGGCGCCCCGAGCTGCTGCTGCCGGCCACCGAGGACCGCCTGCACCAGGAGTACCGCGCGCCCGCCATGCCGGAGAGCACGGCCCTGGTGGAGCGGCTGAGAGGTGACGGCATCCCCGCCGTCATCTCCGGAGCGGGGCCCACGGTCATGGCGCTGACCGACGAGGACACCGCCGACAAGGTGGAGGCGCTGGCGGGCGCGGACTGGGCCGCCAACCGGCTTGACCTGGACGTCCACGGAGCGAGCGTGCTCCCGCTCGCCACGTGAGACGCGCTCGGCGCGAGGCCCGGACATCCGGGACGGCCGGATACTTCGACGAGAGGGGGAATGTTTGTTGGATCCGGTAGTGTTAACCTCAAGTCTGCACCCGACCTCACCATGGCGAGGTGCCTCGTGTCCCCGTCCGGGACAGACATTCTTCCGGGAGCTCCCCACGCTGCACTGTGTTCCGTATGTCGTACCTCGGCAGTACGCCGCACGCGCACACTGAGCAGGCCGCCGGGCACGCTCCGGAACCGGTGCGACCACGCCAAGTGACACTGGGTGCCACGGCTCGGGGGAGCGCCAATCACCAGTCATCTCTCCGCCGCTTTGGCGGACCACCGCCCCGGCTCCGTCCGCAGAGCAAGGACACCGGAGCCGGACAGCACAACCGGTCGCCGAGCCAGACAGGCCGACGTCCGCTCCAGGGAAGGACCCTTCGTGAGCGACACCACCGATCTGATGGGCGCACGTGTCGAGGAGACCGCTGCCGCGCCCGCCACGGACGCCTCCGCGCCTGCCAGCGGTGCGGGCTCCCGGCGGCGCCGCGGTACCGGCCTCGAGGGCATGGTGCTGGCCGAGCTGCAGCAGGTCGCATCCGGCCTCGGCATCAGAGGCACCGCGCGTATGCGCAAGAGCCAGCTGATCGAGGTCATCAAGGAAGCGCAGGCCCAGGGCGGCTCCCAGGCCTCCTCGGGCTCCGGGGGAGGTGGCCAGGCCCCTGCGAAGAACGAGGCCGCCGCCGAGACCAAGCCGAAGCGCCGCGCCACCTCGCGCACCCGTACGGGTGACGAGGCCGCCGCCGAGAAGAAGGCGGCCAAGACCGCCGAGGCCCCCGCCGCCGAGAAGCCCGCTGCCCAGCAGCAGATCGAGATTCCCGGTCAGCCCGCCGGGGGTGCCGGCCGGGCGGGCGAGGCCGAGCGCGGAGGCGACGACGCGCCCACCGAGCGGCGCCGCCGCCGGGCCACCGCCGAGTCGGGCAGCCCCGAGACGGTCTCCGCGGACGCCAAGAAGGAGTCGAAGGGCGAGGCCGCGGCGCAGGCTCAGCAGAACCAGCAGGGCCAGCAGGGCCAGCAGGGTGACGGCGCCAGGTCCGAGGGCGCGGACGGCGGCGAGGGCCGTCGGCGCGACCGCCGCGACCGCGACCGAGGCCGCGACCGCCGCAGCAAGGGCGACGACCAGCACCAGCAGCAGGGCGGCCAGCAGCAGGGCGGCGGGCGCCAGCAGAACCAGGGCGACGACGACTTCGACGGCGGCCGTCGCGGCCGTCGCGGCCGCTACCGCGACCGGCGGGGCCGCCGCGGCCGCGACGAGGCCGGCGAGCCGCAGATCACCGAGGACGACGTCCTGATCCCGGTCGCGGGCATCCTGGACATCCTCGACAACTACGCGTTCATCCGGACGTCCGGCTACCTGCCCGGCCCGAACGACGTGTACGTCTCCCTCGCCCAGGTCCGCAAGAACGGCCTGCGCAAGGGCGACCACATCACGGGTGCGGTCCGCCAGCCGAAGGAGGGCGAGCGGCGCGAGAAGTTCAACGCGCTCGTCCGGCTGGACTCCGTCAACGGCATGGCGCCCGAACACGGCCGCGGCCGACCGGAGTTCAACAAGCTCACGCCGCTGTACCCGCAGGACCGGCTGCGCCTGGAGACCGACCCCGGCGTCCTGACGACGCGCATCATCGACCTGGTCTCGCCCATCGGCAAGGGCCAGCGCGGTCTGATCGTGGCCCCGCCGAAGACCGGCAAGACCATGATCATGCAGGCGATCGCCAACGCGATCACGCACAACAACCCCGAGTGCCACCTGATGGTCGTCCTCGTCGACGAGCGTCCGGAAGAGGTCACCGACATGCAGCGGTCGGTCAAGGGCGAGGTCATCTCCTCGACCTTCGACCGCCCCGCCGAGGACCACACCACGGTCGCCGAACTGGCCATCGAGCGCGCCAAGCGCCTGGTGGAGCTCGGGCACGACGTGGTCGTCCTGCTGGACTCGATCACGCGTCTGGGCCGGGCCTACAACCTGGCGGCGCCCGCCTCCGGCCGCATCCTCTCCGGTGGTGTCGACTCCACGGCGCTCTACCCGCCGAAGCGCTTCTTCGGTGCGGCCCGGAACATCGAGGACGGCGGTTCGCTGACCATCCTCGCCACCGCCCTGGTGGACACCGGGTCCCGCATGGACGAGGTGATCTTCGAGGAGTTCAAGGGCACCGGCAACATGGAGCTCAAGCTCGACCGGAAGCTCGCCGACAAGCGCATCTTCCCGGCGGTCGACGTGGACGCCTCCGGCACCCGCAAGGAGGAGATCCTGCTCGGCGCCGAGGAGCTCGGCATCGTGTGGAAGCTGCGCCGGGTGCTGCACGCGCTGGACCAGCAGCAGGCGATCGAGCTGCTGCTCGACAAGATGAAGCAGACCAAGTCGAACGTCGAGTTCCTGATGCAGATCCAGAAGACGACGCCGACGCCCGGCAACGGCGACTGAGCACCGTCTGACCGGTTCTCGCACCCCCGGAAGCCCCGACCTGTTACCCACGTGACAGGTCGGGGCTTCCGGCTTGTAAGATCAGCCCACTTGAAGTGGGGGGGAACGTGTTTTCGGATACGCCCACGGGGGTCGGAGCGTGCTCTGAACGCACGTCAGCCATGCCTCGTCGGGTCTTCTCTCTCCTGCGGACATCCTTGCTGCGACAGGAGAACACTGAGTGACTTCAACTTCACGAAGAGCGTACAAGGCTCTTCCCGCGGCCGCCGCCGCACTCGCGCTGGGGGGCGCGGTCCTGACCGCCGCTCCGGCCGAGGCGTCCGACGCGGCCCCGCTGCCGGCCCCGCAGGCCGCGCAGAAGATGCCCGCGGCCTCCCAGCCGGAGCTGCTGCAGCGCATCCACGACGCCGAGGCCACGCTGGGTGCCTCGGACACCACCACGCCGGCGGCCGGTTCGGACACCGACCCGTCCCCGACGGCTCCGAGCTCGTCCGGAACCACCGATCCGAAGATCATCGGTGGTACGGACGCGACGCTGGCCGAGGCGCCGTGGATGGTGCAGCTGCACTACTACGACGACAAGGGCACTGCGGACACCTCCGACGACGAGGGCTACTTCTGCGGGGGCACCCTGGTCGCCCCGGCCAAGGTCCTCACCGCCGCGCACTGCGTGGCCGGACTGGACTGGAAGGACCACGGGGCCGTCCTCGGCGGTACCACCCAGCTTCCGGACGGCAGCGACACGCACGGCGGCACCGTCGCCGGTGTGTGGCGCCAGTGGGTCAGCCCGACGTACAGCCTCGGCGCGAACGGCGCCCCCTCGGGCGGCGACTTCGCCGTGCTGACGCTGAGCTCGGACCTGCCGTACAAGACGCTGCAGGTCACGCCCAGCTCCGACACCGTCTCGTACAACAGCGGTACCCCGGCGACGGTTTACGGCTGGGGGCGCACCAGCTCCACCAGCAACGACATCTCGCTGACGCTGAAGAAGGCGACCGTACCCGTGCAGCCGGACTCCGCCTGCACCTCGTACTACGGCACCGACTTCAAGGCCGGCCAGATGGTCTGCGCCGGCGAGCCGGCCACCGGTGCGGACGCCGGTACCGTCTCGCCCTGCAACGGCGACTCCGGTGGCCCGCTCGTGGTCAACGGCCGGATCGCCGGTGTGGTGTCCTGGGGCGTCGAGGACTGCGTGCAGTCCGGGGCGTACTCCGTGTTCGCCAAGACCCGGTCCTACGTCGGCGCGATCAACCCCCGCATCGACGACACCGACCTCAACTTCGACGGACTGGCGGACCTGTTCGCCCGTACGTCGGGTGGCGACGCCTACGAGTACTACGCGCGTCCGGGCAAGACCCTGGGCGACCGGTTCTCGCTCGGCGACTGGAGCGGGGCGACCCTGGTCCGCCAGGCCGACCTCAACCGGGACTTCTACCAGGACTACCTGGTGCGCACGTCGGACGGCACCCTGTACTTCTACGGGTTCAACGGCGTGGACAGCTACGAGTTCACCAAGATCGGCGGCGGCTGGAACGCGATGAAGAACATCGTGGTCCCGGGCGACCTCAACAGCGACGGTCTGCCCGACATGCTCGCCCAGGACACCAACGGCGACCTGTGGCTGTACCCGGGTCTGGGCAACGGGTTCTTCGGCTCCCGCGCCAAGGTCGGCTGGGGATGGGGCGGTATGACCATCTTCGGCAAGGGTGACTACAACAACGACGGCCAGGCCGACCTGCTGGCCCGGGACTCCTCGGGCGACCTGTGGCTCTACCCGGGCAGCGGCAACGCCGCCGCTCCGGTCCGGGGCAGCACGCGCGTCAAGGCCGGCTGGGGCTGGAACTACGCCGACTACGTCACCACCGGTGACGTCAACGGCGACGGCAAGGCCGACCTGCTGACGCGGGACTCCTCCGGCAACCTGTGGCTGTACCCGGGACGCGGTGTCGCCTCGGCGCCGTTCACGGGCAGCACGCGGGTCAAGGTCGGCTGGGGCTACCAGGGCTTCAACCTCTTCGGCTGATCCCGCGGTCGCGCCCCGGGCGCCTGCACTGAGGGCCGCCTCCGGTCTCCCCGGAGGCGGCCTTCGCCGTACCCGCTACCGCCGCACCCCGTGCCCGAGGCCGCCGTACTCCGCACCCCGTCCCCGAGGCCGCCGTACTCCGCACCCCGTGTCCTGCGCCCCGCACCGCGCTCCCCGCACCGCGCTCCCCGTGCCCGCGGCCCCCCTGCCCCGATTCGCACCCGGGCGCACCTTGATCGTCTCCCGGCCCCTCCTGGCTTTCCTTTGCGATATGGCCGCAGAAGCCGTGGATCGCAGCACAACGGGTACCTGTTTCTTCCCATGCCTTTGTTCGTGAAGAAGATCAGACCGGACAGAGTGATGATGGAGCCTCAGGGAACCGAGGAGTACATGTCCGACGAGAGCACGCCGGAGTCCACCGGCCCGCAGCGTCCCGCCGGAGGCCCCCGCAAGGGCCGCCGGCGCCGCAGGGGACTGCTCGTGGCCGCCTGGACCGCGGTGGCCATCGTGGTGGTGGGCGGGACCGGCGTCGGCTTCGTGTACGCCAAGCTCAACGGCAACATCAGAAGCATCGACATCAACCGGGTCCTCGGGTCCGACCGGCCGCGGAAGTCCCCTGACGGCTCCGAGAACATCCTGGTGCTCGGCTCCGACAGCCGCTCCGGGGGCAACCGGAAACTGGGGGGCGGTGACGTCAGCGGCGCCCGCTCCGACACCGCGATGATCGTCCACGTCCGCCGGGGCCACCGGAGCGCCGACGTGGTCTCGATCCCGCGGGACACCCTCGTCCTCCGCCCCGCCTGCACCGACTCCGCGGGCGCCACCCACGGGGCCGCCCACGCCGTGATGTTCAACTCCGCTTACTCCACCGGCGGCGCGGCCTGCGCGGTGAAGACCGTGGAAGCGCTGACCGGCATCCGCATGGACCACTACCTGGAGGTCGACTTCGCCGGATTCCGCAAGCTGGTCGACACCCTCGGCGGTGTCACGGTCACCACCAGTGAGAACATCGACGACGCCAAGAGCCACCTGCACCTGAAGGCCGGCACCCACCGGCTCGACGGCAGGCAGGCGCTCGGACTGGTCCGTACCCGGCACGGCGTCGGGGACGGCTCCGACCTCGGCCGCATCCAGCTGCAGCAGGCCTTCGTCAGGTCCCTGGTCGACGAGGTGAAGCACATCGGACTGCTCACCAGCCCCAAGAAGCTGTACGACCTCGCCGACACCGCCACCAAGGCCCTCACCACCGACTCCGACCTCGGCTCGGTGAACTCGCTCATCTCCTTCGCCGGCGGCCTGAAGGACATCGGCGCCTCCCATCTGCACATGATCACGATGCCGGTGCAGTACGACCCCGCCGACCGCAACCGGGTGCTCGTCGACAAGGCGAAGGCCGCGCAGGTGTGGGCGGCCCTGAAGAACGACCGGCCCATCCCGGCGGATGCCACCCGGGGCACGGCGACCGGCGACGCCAGGGGAGTGGTGACCCCGTAGCGCGGGACACGGCGTCCGAGGCGCCGGACGACGCCCCGGCACCGCCCCGGTGTCCCTCGCGCCCCCTCCGGCGCCGTCTCCTCCGCCCCCTTCCCCCCGCCCCCTCGGCGCCGTCTCCTCCGCCCCCTCCGCCGCCCCGCCCCGGCGGTGCGGGCGCCCGGGCCCGCGGCTTCCGCCGGGCCGTCGAGAGGGGGCGCTCCGCCCGCCGGGAATAGCCTGCGCCCGGACCCGGTTTGGGGAGATGACGCCAGTCCTGGCAGACTGGTACGTCGGCTCCGGTTCACGCCCCCGCATCCCGCGGCGGCGACCCGGCGCCCTCCCGGAACCTAGGAGACACCTTGAAGCGCGACATCCACCCCGAGTACGTAGAGACGCAGGTCAGCTGCACCTGCGGCGCGTCGTTCACCACGCGCAGCACCATCGGGTCCGGCACCATCCGGGCCGAGGTCTGCTCCGAGTGCCACCCGTTCTACACGGGCAAGCAGAAGATCCTCGACACCGGTGGCCGTGTGGCCCGCTTCGAGGCCCGCTTCGGCAAGGCTGCCGCCGGCTCCAAGAAGTAGCGAGCCCCTTTCCGCCGGTCCACGGCCGCGCCCCGCACGGGCGCGCGCCGGGACCGGCGTTTTTGGTCGCTCGCCCTCCCCTCAGTCCGCAGTACAGGAGCCGAACATGTTCGAGGCCGTCGAGGAACTCGTCGCCGAGCACGCCGTCCTTGAGGAGCAGCTCGCCGACCCGTCGGTCCACGCCGACCAGGCCGGCGCGCGCAGGCTGAACAAGCGCTACGCCGAGCTCACCCCGATCGTCGCCGCCTACCGCTCCTGGAAGCAGACCGGCGACGACATCGGCGCCGCGCGCGAACTGGCTGCCGACGACCCCGACTTCGCCGCCGAGGTGAAGGAGCTGGAGCAGCAGCGCGAGGAGCTCACCGAGCGGCTGCGCCTGCTGCTCGTCCCGCGCGACCCGAGCGACGACAAGGACGTCATCCTGGAGATCAAGGCGGGTGCCGGCGGCGACGAGTCCGCCCTCTTCGCCGGGGACCTCCTGCGGATGTACCTGCGGTACGCCGAGCGCGCCGGGTGGAAGACCGAGATCATCGACGCCACCGACTCCGAGCTGGGCGGCTACAAGGACGTCCAGGTCGCGGTGAAGACCCGCGGCGGGACGCCCGAGCCCGGGCAGGGCGTGTGGGCCCGGCTGAAGTACGAGGGCGGCGTGCACCGCGTGCAGCGGGTGCCCGCCACCGAGTCGCAGGGCCGCATCCACACCTCCGCGGCCGGTGTGCTGGTCACGCCCGAGGCCGAGGAGGTGGACGTGGAGATCAACCCCAACGACCTGCGGGTCGACGTCTACCGCTCGTCCGGGCCGGGCGGCCAGTCCGTCAACACCACCGACTCCGCGGTGCGCATCACGCACCTGCCCACCGGGGTCGTCGCCTCCTGCCAGAACGAGAAGAGCCAGCTGCAGAACAAGGAGCAGGCACTGCGTATCCTGCGCTCCAGGCTGCTCGCGATGGCGCAGGAGGAGGCGGAGCGGGAGGCCGCGGACGCCCGCCGCAGCCAGGTCCGCACCGTCGACCGCTCCGAGAAGATCCGCACCTACAACTTCCCGGAGAACCGCATCTCGGACCACCGCGTCGGCTTCAAGGCGTACAACCTGGACCAGGTCCTGGACGGTGAACTCGACGCGGTGATCCAGGCGTGCGTCGACGCGGACTCGGCGGCGAAGCTCGCGGCCGCGTGACGCGCCAGGGCGCGCAGTAGCGCCGGCACGGACGGCACGGACAGTACGACACGGAGGACTTGCGTGAACCTGCTGCTCGCAGAGGTGGCCCAGGCCACCCAGCGGCTGGCCGACGCCGGCGTGCCCTCGCCGCGCACCGACGCCGAGGAGCTCGCCGCGTTCGTGCACGGCGTGAAGCGGGGCGAGTTGCACTCGGTGCGGGACTCCGACTTCGACGCCCGGTACTGGGAGGCGGTCGCCCGGCGGGAGCAGCGCGAGCCGCTCCAGCACATCACCGGCCGCGCCTTCTTCCGCTACCTGGAGCTCCAGGTGGGGCCCGGCGTGTTCGTGCCGCGGCCGGAGACCGAGTCGGTGGTCGGCTGGGCCATAGACGCGGTACGGGCCATGGACGTCGTGGAGCCGTGCATCGTGGACCTGTGCACCGGCTCCGGCGCCATCGCGCTCGCCCTCGCTCAGGAGGTCCCCCGCTCCCGCGTGCACGCCGTGGAGCTCTCCGAGGACGCGCTCCGGTGGACCCGCAGGAACACCGAGGGCTCCCGGGTCGACCTGCGCCAGGGCGACGCCCTCACCGCGTTCGGGGACCTCGACGGCCAGGTCGACCTGGTGGTCTCCAACCCGCCGTACATCCCGCTGACCGAGTGGGAGTACGTCGCCCCCGAGGCCCGGGACTACGACCCGGAGCTGGCGCTGTTCTCCGGCGAGGACGGGCTGGAGCTCATCCGGGGGCTGGAACGCACCGCGCACCGCCTGCTGCGCCCAGGCGGCGTCGTCGTGATCGAGCACGCCGACACCCAGGGCGGCCAGGTGCCGTGGATCTTCACGGAGGAGAAGGGCTGGGCCGACGCCGCCGACCACCCGGACCTCAACAACCGCCCGCGGTTCGCCACGGCCCGCAAGGCACTGCCGTGAGCGCCCGTCCGACTCCCATCCCGCAGTACGTGTACGAGGAGGCCCGCTAGCCATGGCTCGGCGATACGACACCAACGACGCCACCGACCGCGTGACCGGTCTGCGCGAGGCAGCGTCCGCCGTCCGCCGCGGCGAGCTGGTGGTGCTGCCCACCGACACCGTGTACGGGATCGGCGCCGACGCGTTCTCCAAGGAGGCCGTCGGCGATCTGCTGGAGGCCAAGGGGCGGGGCCGCAACATGCCGACGCCGGTGCTCATCGGCTCCCCGAACACCCTGCACGGCCTGGTCACCGACTTCTCCGAGCTGGCCTGGGAGCTCGTCGACGCGTTCTGGCCCGGCGCGCTGACCCTGGTCGCCCGGCACCAGCCGTCCCTGACCTGGGACCTGGGCGAGACCCGCGGCACGGTCGCGGTCCGCATGCCGCTGCACCCGGTCGCCATCGAGCTGCTCACCGAGGTCGGCCCGATGGCCGTGTCCTCCGCCAACCTCACCGGCCACCCGGCGCCGGAGAACTGCGACAGCGCCCAGGGGATGCTCGGCGACTCCGTCTCCGTCTACCTCGACGGCGGGCCCACCCCGGGGAACGTGCCGTCGTCCATCGTCGACGTCACCCGCGAGGTGCCGATGCTGCTGCGTGCCGGCGCCCTGTCGGCCGAGGAGCTGCGCAAGGTCGTACCCGACCTCGAGGTGGCGAATTGACGGCCCCTGACGCGGGGCGCGGCATAGGCGACGGGGGCCGGCCGCGCGGTGTGGGTCCCGCGGGCCCCACGAGCCATGCGGCGGGCCCCGGCAGCGCGGAGGAGACGACCACCTTCGGCTTCCCGCGCGACACCTTCCGCATCCTGCACGTCAGCACGGGGAACGTGTGCCGCTCGCCCATCACCGAACGGCTGACCCGGCACTTCGTCGCGGAGCGGCTCGGGGTGCTGGGCGGCGGACTGATCGTGGAGAGCGCGGGCACCTGGGGCCACGAGGGTGCACCGATGGAGTCCCACGCGGAGACCGTGCTGGCCGACTTCGGAGCGGACGCCTCCGGTTTCACCGGCCGCGAGCTGCTGGACGAGCACGTGATCCGGGCCGACCTGGTGCTGACCGCCACCCGGGACCACCGCGGCCAGGTGATCTCCATGGGCCACTCGGCGGGCCTGCGCACCTTCACGCTCAAGGAGTTCACCCGCCTGGTCCGGGCGATAGACCCGGCCACGCTGCCGCCGCTGGAGGACGGGCTGGTGCTGCGCGCGCGAGCCCTGGTCCGCGCCGCCGCCGCGCTCCGCGGCTGGCTGCTGGCGCCGACCGCGGAGGCGGACGAGGTCTACGACCCGTACGGGGCGCCGCTGACGTTCTTCCGCTCCATCGGCGAAGAGATACACGAGGCGCTGGACCCCGTCGTCAGCGCGCTGACGGGCGTGTCGCCCAGGGCCTGACCGGCTCAGGCGGCCGGGCGGGCCGGGGTTCCCGGGCCTACATTGGGCAGTACGCACCCCCACGCCGGGAGCCCCCCATGACGGTCACCCGCGGCTCCGCCGCCGACGCGGACGTCCTGCGCCGCCAGGACCCCGAGCTCGCCGACATCCTGCTGGGCGAGCTCGGGCGGCAGTCGACGACGATCCAGCTGATCGCCGCGGAGAACTTCACCTCCCGGGCCGTGCTGGCCGCGCTCGGCTCGCCGCTGGCCAACAAGTACGCCGAGGGGTACCCGGGGGCGCGGCACCACGGCGGCTGCGAGATCGTCGATCTCGCCGAACGCACCGCGATCGACCGGGCGAAGGCGTTGTTCGGCGCCGAGCACGCCAACGTGCAGCCGCACTCCGGCTCCTCGGCGGTGCTGGCGGCCTATGCCGCCCTGCTGCGTCCCGGCGACACCGTCCTCGCCCTCGGGCTGCCCTACGGCGGGCATCTCACGCACGGCTCGCCCGCGAACTTCTCCGGCCGCTGGTTCGACTTCGTGGGCTACGGCGTGGACGCGGAGACCGGCCTGCTCGACCACGACCAGGTGCGCGCCCTGGCGCGCAGCCACCGTCCGAAGGCGATCGTGTGCGGGTCCATCGCCTATCCCCGACACATCGACTACGGCTTCTTCCGCGAGGTCGCCGACGAGGTGGGCGCCCGTCTCATCGCGGACGCGGCCCATCCGATCGGGTTGGTCGCCGGGGGAGCGGCACCCAGTCCGGTGCCGTACGCCGACATCGTCTGCGCCACCACGCACAAGGTGCTGCGGGGTCCGCGCGGCGGGATGCTGCTGTGCGGTGCCGATCTCGCCGAGCGGGTCGACCGGGCCGTGTTCCCGTTCACCCAGGGCGGTGCGCAGATGAACTCCGTCGCCGCGAAGGCGGTGGCGTTCGGCGAGGCGGCCACCGGGGCGTTCGCCGCGTACACCCGGCGGGTGGTCGCGAACGCCCGGGTGCTGGCGGCCGCGCTGGCCGCCGAGGGCCTGGTCGTCACCACCGGCGGCACCGACACCCACCTGATCACCGCCGACCCGGGGCCGCTCGGCGTGGACGCGCGCACCGCGCGCGGCCGGCTGGCCGCGGCCGGGATGGTGCTGGACTGCTGCGTGCTGCCGCACGCCCACGCGCGCGGGCTGCGGCTGGGTACCGCGGCGGTGACCACGCAGGGCATGGGTGAGCGGGAGATGGGCCGGATCGCGGCGCTGCTGGCGGGGGTGCTGCGCGGGGAGACCGACGTCAGGCGGGCCCGGGAGCTGGCGCGGGAGACGGCGGAGGCCTTCCCGCCGTATCCGCCCGCCGGGGCGCGAGGGGCTGCCGGGCCGTATCCGCCCGCCGCGGCGTCCGACGCGCGGCCGTCCGTCTGAGCGGGCCCGGCGCGCGGCCGTCCGTCTGAGCGGGCCCGGCACGCGGCCCCGGGCGGGCCCGTGAGCGGTCCGGACGGGGGTACTCGCACACCGCCGGGCGCGTGACGTCGCAAGCCGCGGGCGCAACGCGTGCAACCATCGTCGCTACCCGTGAGTCCTCCACCGTATGCGTCCCCCGGGCGGGCAGTCGCTAGGGTGTGGGGCTGAGATGGCCAGCGAGACCTGTGGGGAAGCCCGTGCGTGAATACCTGCTGACGCTCTGCATCACGGCCGCGGTGACGTACCTGCTGACCGGGCCGGTGCGGAAGTTCGCGATCGTGGCCGGAGCGATGCCGGAGATCAGGGCGCGGGACGTGCACCGCGAACCCACTCCGCGGCTCGGCGGGATCGCGATGTTCTTCGGCCTGTGCGCGGGGCTGCTGGTCGCCGACCATCTCACCAACCTCAACGAGGTGTTCGACAAGTCCGCGGAGCCGCGCGCGCTGCTCTCCGGTGCGGCGCTGATCTGGCTGATCGGCGTCCTGGACGACAAGTTCGAGATCGACGCGCTGATCAAGCTGGGCGGTCAGATGATCGCCGCCGGTGTGATGGTGGTGCAGGGCCTGACGATCCTCTGGATTCCGGTGCCGGGCGTCGGCACGGTCGCCCTGACCCAGGGGCAGGGCACGCTGCTCACGGTGGCGCTGGTGGTCATCACCATCAACGCGGTCAACTTCGTGGACGGGCTGGACGGACTCGCGGCGGGCATGGTGTGCATCGCCGCGGCCGCGTTCTTCATGTACGCCTATCGGATCTGGTACTCGTACGGCATCGAGGCGGCCGCCCCGGCGACGCTGTTCGCGGCCGTGCTGATGGGCATGTGCCTGGGCTTCCTGCCGCACAACATGCATCCGGCGCGGATCTTCATGGGCGACTCGGGATCGATGCTGATCGGCCTGGTGCTGGCGGCCGGCGCGATCTCGGTGACCGGGCAGGTCGACCCGGACGTGATGAACCTGTTCTCCGGTTCGGAGCGCAACACCGTGCACCAGATGGTGCCGGTCTACATCCCGCTGGTGATGCCGCTCACCATCATCGCCATCCCGGCGGCCGACCTGGTGCTGGCGATCGTGCGGCGCACCTGGCGGGGCCAGTCGCCGTTCGCCGCGGACCGCGGGCACCTGCACCACCGGCTGCTGGAGATCGGCCACTCGCACAGCCGGTCCGTGCTGATCATGTACTTCTGGTCGGCGCTGATCGCCTTCGGCGCGCTGGCCTACTCGGTGAACTCGGCGTCCATGTGGATCGTGCTCGGCGTGGTGGTGCTGAGTGCACTGGGGCTGGTGCTGCTCCTGCTGCCCCGCTTCACGCCCCGCGCCCCGCGGTGGGCGCAGCACTTCGTGCCGCCGCGCTACCGGCGGCGCAGGGCCGTGGCCGAGAGGCCGGGGGGCGCTGCCGCGGCCGGCTCCGAGGCCGGTTCCGGCGAGGGTTCGCAGGCCGCCGCGGCGGACGCTCCGGAGGACGGGTCCGGTCCGGAGGACGGGGCGCGGTCCGCGGTCCCGGCCGGCGCCCGCCGGGTCAACGGAGCGACCGCCCTGGGCACTCGTTCGCGGCTCCTGGACCGGGGTAAAGCGGGAACCCCGCGCTGACGGCAAGGTAAGAATCTGACTAGAGCATTGCCAAGTCGTGGGGAAGCAAAGCGCATTAATACCAGACAAAAGGTCGCTGTTTCTGCACAGACGCGCGCTGTCACTCTCATGTGTGACAGTGAGCACACCGAACAGGTAAAGACTGCATCAAATAGTTTGTGATACCGTTCACGAGAACCCGGGACAGAGCCGAAGGACCGCAGTGCGAGGGTCTCTTGGCCCGAGGTCTCCACCACTCGGCCCGGGGCTACGCTCGTCCATGACGACACCCCTGCCCCCCTGTGAAAGCGGAGTTGCCGCCATGCCGTCCAACGACGTCCGGAACCTTCTGCAGTGCGCCGTACCCACGGCCGCCGCCGGTGTGGTCGCCGTAGCCGTCAGCGGTGCGGTGGCCGGAGGCAAGGGTGCGCTGGGAGCCGCCGTCGGTGCGGTACTGGCCCTCCTGTTCATGGGGATCGGCCTCTACGTCCTGCAGTGGACGGCAAAAACGCTCCCGCAGCTGTTCCAGGCGATGGGGCTGATGCTCTACGTCGCCCAACTCCTGCTGCTCATGATCTTCCTGGCCCTCTTCAAGGGCACCTCCCTCTTCAACGCCCGGGCGTTCGCCTTCACACTCATCGCCGCGACCGTGGTGTGGATGGCCGCACAGGCCCGCGCCCACCTGAAGGCGAAGATCCTCTACGTGGAACCGGAATCGGGGAAGAGCGAGAAGTCCGAGAGGAGCGGGTCGTCGTCGTGAGGGGTAGGCCCGGGATAAAGGCGTGGAAGATCTCCTGCTATCGTCCGGTGCCAACTGCGGCATCGCGGGCGCGGGCTTCTGAGCCGACGCCCGCTCGATCGCGAGGCGCGAAGCCCTCCAGCCGCCCCCACATCCGTCACACCAGTCCGGTGCCGACCCGCGGCTGCACGCCGCGCCGACACAACGAGGTTGCCGTTTCCATGCGCCACGCCGAAGGAGCCCGCGGTGAGTGCTGACCAGACCACGCTCGCCTTCGACTGGAGTTGCCGCGTCTTCGCCGAGAACGGCTGCGGCTTTCCGGCGCCGGGGCTGAACTCCTTTATCTTCAAGCCGATGTTCACGGTCGGCGGCATCGACATCGACAAGCCGATGCTGCTCGCTCTGGTGACCTCCCTGGTGGTGGTCGGCTTCTTCTGGAGCGCATTCAGCAAGGCCAAGGTGGTCCCCGGCAAGCTCCAGATGGTCGGCGAGGCCGGGTACGACTTCGTCCGCCGGGGCGTCGTCTACGAGACGCTCGGCAAGGCCCAGGGCGAGAAGTACGTCCCGCTCATGGTCTCCATCTTCTTCTTCGTCTGGATCATGAACCTCTGGTCGGTCATCCCGGTCGCCCAGTTCCCGGTCACGGCGATCATCGCCTACCCGGCCGCCATGGCCGGGATCGTGTACCTGACCTGGATGATCCTGACCTTCCGCAAGCACGGCTTCGTCGGCGGACTGAAGAACCTCACCGGCTACGACAAGTCGCTCGGCGCGGTACTGCCGCTCGTCGTGGTCATCGAGTTCTTCTCGAACGTCCTGGTCCGCCCGTTCACGCACGCGGTCCGACTGTTCGCCAACATGTTCGCCGGCCACCTGCTGCTGCTGATGTTCACCGTCGCGAGCTGGTACCTGATGAACAGCTGGCTGATCGCCGCCGGCGCC
The DNA here is from genome assembly GCF_047200655.1 of Streptomyces sp. MS06. Classification (NCBI taxonomy): domain Bacteria; kingdom Bacillati; phylum Actinomycetota; class Actinomycetes; order Kitasatosporales; family Streptomycetaceae; genus Streptomyces; species Streptomyces sp. MS06. The sequence goes on along the minus strand of NZ_JBJZOJ010000021.1, from coordinate 89,458 downwards.
GTCTCGTTCGCCATGGCCATCGTCATGATCCTGTTCGAGCTCTTCGTCCAGGCCGTCCAGGCGTACGTCTTCGTCCTGCTGGCCTGCTCCTACGTTCAGGGCGCTCTCGCCGAGCACCACTGAGCCCCCTCCCGAACCGCTCCGTCACCAGACGTCCGGTGGCCAACCCCCACCGGTCCTTGAAAGAGAAGGAAGATTCAGCATGGCTGCCACTGAGACCCTTGCCGCCGTCACCGGCTCCATCGCCTCCGTCGGCTACGGCCTCGCCGCCATCGGCCCCGGCATCGGCATCGGCATCATCTTCGGCAACGGCACCCAGGCGCTCGCCCGCCAGCCCGAGGCCGCCGGCCTGATCCGCGCCAACCAGATCCTGGGCTTCGCCTTCTGCGAGGCGCTCGCCCTCATCGGTATCGTCATGCCCTTCGTTTACACCTACAAGTAAACCGCGGCCGACGACACCCCTTAAGGGAAAGGCACTGATGACATGCAGCTGACACAGCAGCTGGTGCAGCTGGCCGCGGAGGAGGAGAACAACCCCCTCATCCCGCCCGGCCCCGAGCTGGTCATCGGCCTCATCACCTTCGCCATCGTCTTCTTCTTCCTCAGCAAGAAGCTCCTGCCGAACATCAACAAGGTTCTGGAGGAGCGCCGGGCGGCGATCGAAGGCGGTATCGAAGAGGCCGACGCCATGAAGACCGAGGCCCAGAGCGTCCTTGAGCAGTACAAGGCACAGCTCGCCGAGGCCCGGCACGAGGCCGCCCGCCTCCGCCAGGAGGCGCAGGAGCAGGGCGCGACCCTCATCGCCGAGATGCGCTCCGAGGGCCAGCGGCAGCGCGAGGAGATCGTCGCCGCCGGTCACGCCCAGATCGAGGCCGACCGCAAGGCCGCCTCCTCGGTGCTGCGTCAGGACGTCGGCAAGCTCGCCACCGAGCTGGCCGGCAAGCTCGTCGGCGAGTCCCTGGAGGACCACGCCCGGCAGAGCCGCGTCATCGACCGCTTCCTCGACGACCTCGAGGACAAGGCGACGACGGCCGAGGCCACTCGATGACCGCGCACGGAGCGAGCCGCGAGGCTCTGGCCGCCGCCCGGGAGCGCCTCGACGCGCTCACGGACAGCACCGCCGTCGACGCCGCCCGGGTCGCCGACGACCTGGCCGCCGTCACCGCGCTGCTCGACCGCGAGGTGTCGCTGCGTCGGGTCCTCACCGACCCGGCGCAGGCCGGCGAGGCCAAGGCCGAACTGGTCCAGCGCCTGCTCGGTTCCCAGGTCGGCGGTCCGGCCGCGGACCTGGTGGCCGGCATGGTGCGCTCCCGCTGGTCGCAGTCGCGCGACCTGGTGGACGCGCTGGAGGAGCTGGCCGACACCGCCGACCTCACCGCCGCGCAGAAGTCCGGCGCGCTCGACGACGTCGAGGACGAGCTGTTCCGGTTCGGCCGGATCGTCTCCTCCTCCACGGAGCTGCGGGCCGCGCTGACCGACCGCAAGGCCACCGCCTCGGCCAAGGGCGAGCTGCTGCGCAGCCTCCTCGGCGGCCGGGCCAGGGCGACCACCGAGCGTCTGGTCACGCGTCTTGTGACCGCGTCGCGGGGACGTAGCCTTGAAGCGGGAATCGAGTCCCTGTCCAAGCTCGCCGCCGAACGGCGGGACCGCATGGTCGCCGTCGTCACCTCGGCGGTCCCGCTGAGCGACACGCAGAAGCAGCGCCTCGGCGCCGCCCTCGCCAAGCTCTACGGCCGCCGGATGCACCTCAACCTCGACGTGGACCCCGAGGTCCTCGGCGGGATCCGGGTGCAGGTCGGTGACGAGGTCATCAACGGCTCACTCGCCGACCGCATCGCGGACGCCGAGCGCCGGATGGCCGCCTGACGGCGGTACGCCGGACACGGCAGCCGCGCCAACCGAACACGCAAACGTACTTACGGCCCTGGTTGGGCCGTGCAGAGGATTCACCTCCTGACGGGGGGTGTGCCCCTACCCCCCAAGTGAAACTTCGGGCCCAACAAGGAGAGCAGGGAACCCAGATGGCGGAGCTCACGATCCGGCCGGAGGAGATCCGGGACGCACTGGAGAACTTCGTCCAGGCGTACCAGCCGGACGCGGCCTCGCGCGAGGAGGTCGGTACGGTCACCCTGGCCGGCGACGGCATCGCGAAGGTCGAGGGCCTGCCCTCGGCCATGGCCAACGAGCTGCTGAAGTTCGAGGACGGCACCCTCGGCCTCGCCCTCAACCTCGAGGAGCGCGAGATCGGTGCCATCGTCCTCGGCGAGTTCAGCGGCATCGAGGAGGGCCAGCCGGTCACCCGCACCGGCGAGGTCCTGTCGGTCGCCGTGGGCGAGGGCTACCTCGGCCGCGTGGTCGACCCCCTCGGCAACCCGATCGACGGCCTCGGCGAGATCGACACCGACGGCCGCCGCGCCCTCGAGCTGCAGGCCCCCACGGTCATGCAGCGCAAGTCGGTGCACGAGCCGATGGAGACCGGCTACAAGGCCGTAGACGCCATGACGCCGATCGGCCGCGGCCAGCGCCAGCTGATCATCGGCGACCGCCAGACCGGCAAGACCGCCCTGGCCGTCGACACGATCATCAACCAGCGCGACAACTGGCGCACCGGCGACCCGAACAAGCAGGTCCGCTGCATCTACGTCGCGGTCGGCCAGAAGGGCTCCACCATCGCCGGCGTGCGCCGCGCGCTGGAGGAGAACGGCGCCCTGGAGTACACCACCATCGTCGCCGCCCCGGCGTCCGACCCGGCGGGCTTCAAGTACCTCGCCCCCTACACCGGTTCGGCCATCGGCCAGCACTGGATGTACGAGGGCAAGCACGTCCTGATCATCTTCGACGACCTGTCGAAGCAGGCCGACGCCTACCGCGCCGTGTCGCTGCTGCTGCGCCGCCCGCCGGGCCGCGAGGCCTACCCGGGTGACGTCTTCTACCTGCACTCCCGCCTGCTGGAGCGCTGCGCGAAGCTCTCCGACGGCATGGGCGCCGGCTCGATGACCGGTCTGCCGATCGTCGAGACCAAGGCCAACGACGTCTCGGCGTTCATCCCGACCAACGTCATCTCCATCACCGACGGCCAGTGCTTCCTGGAGTCGGACCTGTTCAACGCCGGTCAGCGCCCCGCGCTGAACGTCGGTATCTCCGTCTCCCGAGTCGGCGGTTCCGCCCAGCACAAGGCGATGAAGCAGGTCTCCGGCCGCCTCCGCGTCGACCTCGCCCAGTTCCGCGAGCTGGAGGCGTTCGCCGCCTTCGGTTCCGACCTGGACGCCGCCTCCAAGTCCCAGCTGGAGCGCGGTCAGCGCATGGTCGAACTGCTGAAGCAGGACCAGTACCAGCCGATGGCCACCGAGGACCAGGTCGTCTCCGTGTGGGCCGGCACCACCGGCAAGATGGACGACGTGCCGGTCGCCGACATCCGCCGCTTCGAGCAGGAGCTGCTGGAGTACCTGCACCGCAAGGAGCAGGGCCTGATGACCTCCATCAAGGAGGGCGGCAAGATGTCCGACGACACCCTCCAGGCGGTCGCCGACGCCATCGCGGACTTCAAGAAGCAGTTCGAGACGGGCGACGGCAAGCTGCTCGGCGAGGACACCCCCGCCGCCGCCAAGTGACGTAAGGAAGGGACCTGACTCATGGGAGCCCAGCTCCGGGTCTACAAGCGTCGCATCCGATCCGTCAGCGCGACCAAGAAGATCACCAAGGCGATGGAGATGATCGCCGCCTCGCGCGTCGTCAAGGCGCAGCGCAAGGTGGCGGCGTCCACGCCGTACGCGCAGGAACTGACCCGCGCGGTCACGGCGGTCGGGACGGGATCCAACACCAGGCACCCGCTCACCACCCAGGCCGACACGGTCACCCGGTCCGCGGTACTGCTGCTGACCAGCGACCGCGGTCTGGCCGGCGCCTTCAACTCCAACGCGATCAAGGCGGCGGAGCAGCTGACCGAGCGGCTGGAACGCGAGGGCAAGCAGGTCGACACGTACATCGTCGGCCGTCGCGGGGTGGCGCACTACCACTTCCGTGAGCGTGCGATCGCGAAGTCGTGGACGGGCTTCACCGACGAGCCCTCGTACGCGGACGCCAAGAACGTCGCGGCTCCGCTGATCGAGGCCATCGAGAAGGAGACGGCGGAGGGCGGCGTGGACGAGCTCCACATCGTCTACACCGAGTTCGTGTCGATGATGACGCAGACGGCGCTGGATGCGCGCCTGCTGCCGCTCAGCCTCGACGAGGTGAAGGAGGAGGCGGCTCCCAAGGGAGAGGTCCTCCCCCTGTACGACTTCGAGCCGTCGGCGGAGGACGTCCTGGACGCCCTGCTGCCCCGGTACGTGGAGAGCCGTATCTACAACGCGCTGCTCCAGTCGGCCGCTTCGAAGCACGCCGCCACCCGGCGTGCGATGAAGTCGGCCACCGACAACGCCGGTGAGCTCATCGAGACGCTCACCCGGCTGGCCAACCAGGCCCGCCAGGCGGACATCACCCAGGAAATCAGCGAGATCGTCGGTGGCGCGAGCGCTCTGGCCGACGCGACCGCGGGGAGTGACCGATAAATGACCACCACTGTTGAGACCGCGGCGGCTACGGGCCGCGTCGCCCGGGTCATCGGCCCGGTCGTCGACGTGGAGTTCCCCGTCGACGCGATCCCGGAGATCTACAACGCCCTGCACGTCGAGGTCAACGACCCGGCGAAGGCCGGCGAGAAGAAGACGCTGACCCTGGAGGTCGCCCAGCACCTGGGTGACGGCCTGGTCCGCGCGATCTCGATGCAGCCCACCGACGGCCTGGTCCGCCAGGCCTCGGTGTCCGACACCGGTTCGGCGATCTCCGTACCGGTCGGCGACTTCACCAAGGGCAAGGTGTTCAACACCATCGGTGAGGTGCTGAACGTCGACGCCGAGTACGAGGGCGAGCGCTGGCCGATCCACCGCAAGGCGCCCAACTTCGACCAGCTCGAGTCCAAGACCGAGATGTTCGAGACCGGCATCAAGGTCATCGACCTGCTGACCCCGTACGTCAAGGGCGGCAAGATCGGCCTGTTCGGCGGTGCCGGCGTCGGCAAGACGGTGCTCATCCAGGAGATGATCTACCGCGTCGCCAACAACCACGACGGTGTGTCGGTGTTCGCGGGCGTCGGTGAGCGCACCCGTGAGGGCAACGACCTCATCGACGAGATGAGCGACTCGGGCGTCATCGACAAGACCGCCCTGGTCTTCGGCCAGATGGACGAGCCCCCGGGCACCCGTCTGCGCGTGGCCCTCGCGGGCCTCACGATGGCGGAGTACTTCCGCGACGTCCAGAAGCAGGACGTGCTGTTCTTCATCGACAACATCTTCCGCTTCACGCAGGCCGGTTCCGAGGTCTCCACGCTGCTCGGCCGCATGCCGTCCGCGGTGGGCTACCAGCCGAACCTGGCCGACGAGATGGGCCTCCTCCAGGAGCGCATCACCTCCACCCGCGGTCACTCGATCACCTCGATGCAGGCGATCTACGTCCCCGCGGACGACCTGACCGACCCGGCCCCGGCGACCACCTTCGCCCACCTCGACGCGACGACGGTGCTCTCCCGTCCGATCTCGGAGAAGGGCATCTACCCGGCCGTGGACCCGCTGGACTCCACGTCCCGGATCCTGGACCCGCGGTACATCGCGGCGGACCACTACAACGCGGCGATGCGCGTGAAGAACATCCTGCAGAAGTACAAGGACCTGCAGGACATCATCGCGATCCTCGGTATCGACGAGCTCGGCGAGGAGGACAAGCTCGTCGTCCACCGTGCCCGTCGCGTGGAGCGCTTCCTGTCCCAGAACACCCACGTCGCCAAGCAGTTCACCGGCGTCGACGGTTCGGACGTGCCGCTGGAGGAGTCGATCACCGCCTTCAACGCGATCTGCGACGGCGAGTACGACCACTTCCCGGAGCAGGCGTTCTTCATGTGCGGTGGCCTGGAGGACCTCAAGGCCAACGCCAAGGAGCTGGGCGTCTCCTGAGCCTCGCGCTCGACTGAGGGGGCGGGCGCGTCCCGCCCCCTCAGCCACGCCCACTAGACTTGTACCCCACACCCGGCACTCCCGCCGGGTGGTGACCCGAGGAGCCACCCTTGGCTGCTGAGCTGCACGTCGAGATGGTCGCCGCCGACCGCCGGGTCTGGTCCGGTGAGGCCACCCTGGTCGTCTGCCGCACCACCTCCGGCGACATCGGCGTCATGCCCGGTCACCAGCCGCTGCTCGGTGTGCTGGAGTCGGGCCCGGTGACCATCCGGACGAGTGACGGCGGGACGGTCGTGGCCGCGGTGCACGGCGGTTTCATCTCGTTCGCCGACAACAAGCTGTCGCTGCTGGCCGAGATCGCCGAGCTGTCGGACGAGATCGACGTCCAGCGTGCGGAGCGGGCGCTGGAACGTGCCCAGTCGGGCGCGGACGCGTCCGCGGAGCGCCGTGCGGACGTACGACTGCGCGCGGCGGCGGCGCGCTGACCACAGCGCGGCGCACGCGATGACGACTCTCAGCCGCGGCCGGCACCGGAGCGATCCGGAGCCGGCCGCGGCTGAGGCAGATCTGGAAGTTTTTTCCGTTCCGTTACCTGCGGTGGAAGCGGATCAGCCACTGATCCGCCGACTAGGAGACGAGGAGGTCGGTAGTCGATGGTCCTCGCCCTGACCGTGTGCGGAATCGTCGTCGCCCTCGTGGTGCTCGGCTTGTTCGTCTTCGGTCTGCGCCGCAGGCTGATCCAGCGTTCCGGCGGCACCTTCGACTGCAGTCTGCGCTGGGACGTCGCGGACAAGCCGGACTCCGGCGGCAAGGGCTGGAGCTACGGCGTCGCCCGCTACAACGCGGACCGCGTGGAGTGGTACCGGGTGTTCTCGTACGCCCCCCGCCCGCGCCGCGTCCTGGAGCGCGCCTCGATCGAGGTGTCCGGCCGCCGCGAGCCCGACGGCGAGGAGGAGCTGGCGCTGCTCTCCGACGCCGTCATCCTGACCTGCCTGCACCGGGGCACGCGGCTGGAACTCGCGATGAGCGAGGACGCGCTGACCGGTTTCCTCGCCTGGCTGGAGGCGGCCCCGCCCGGCCAGCGCGTCAACGTGGCCTGACCGTGTGCGAGACCGGGCACACCGGGTGCCCGGCCGCGTCGTAGGAGTAGTCCTGCTGCACCACGACGCTGCGCTGGGGCGAGTCCAGGGTGACCGTGACGCTCAGCGGAGCGAGGCTCGCCAGCAGCGCGGCCGTGGTGGTGCCGGTGAACGCGGCTGCGGACGCCAGTGTGGAACTGCGCAACCTGCGTGCCTTGCGGCCCCTGCCGGAGGTGCCCCTCCTGTCGGTCGCGGTGGACCTGCGCTTCATTGCTTCCCCCCGAGTGAGACGTTCCGTTCCTGTTGAGAGGGGTCAGTCTTCCGGGTCCGGGGGCCGCTTCCCACGGCCGGGTGGACCGCCCCGACGGACCGAACGGCCCCCACTGGCGTACGCCGGGGGCGCGGGCCGCTCCGGACACGACTGCGCGGGCAGACCCTCAGGCCTGCCCGCGCAGTGCGGTGCCGCAGCGGGGTCAGCTCAGACCACTGTCGATGGCACTCACCAGCTCGCCGTTGCTGGTGTCACCGCTGAACTCCCAGAAGAACGCGCCGCCCAGGCCCTGGCTCTTGGCCCAGCTCATCTTGCCGGCGATGGTGCTCGGCGTGTCGTAGGACCACCAGTTGCTGCCGCAGTGCGCGTACGCGGTGCCCGCGACGGTGCCGGTGACCGGGCAGGACGTCTTGAGGACCTTGTAGTCCTCGATGCCCTGCTCGTAGGTGCCGGTCGCCGGGCCGGTGGCGGTGCCTCCGGGGGCGTCCTGGGTGACCCCGGTCCAGCCGCGGCCGTAGAAGCCGATGCCCAGGAGCAGCTTCTTCGCCGGCACGCCGATCGCCTTGTACTTGGCGATCGCGTCGGCCGTCGTCCACCCGGCCTTCGGGATGCCCGCGTACGAGGTGAGCGGGGAGTGCGGGGCGGTCGGGCCGGTCTTGTCCCAGGCGCCGAAGAAGTCGTACGTCATCACGTTGTACCAGTTGACGTACTGCGCGGCGCCCGCGTAGTCGGCGGCCTCGATCTTGCCGCCGGCCGTGCCGTCGGCGGTGACCGCGGCGGTGACCAGGTTGTCCGAGCCGAACTTGGCGCGCAGCGCGGACATCACGTTCCTGAAGGCGGCCGCACCGCTGGTGTCGCAGCTCAGCCCGCAGGCGTTCGGGTACTCCCAGTCGATGTCGATGCCGTCGAAGACATCGGCCCAGCGCGGGTCCTCGACGAGGTCGTAGCAGGACTGGGCGAACGCGGCCGGGTTCTGCGCGGCCTGGCCGAAGCCGCCGGACCAGGTCCAGCCGCCGAACGACCACAGCACCTTCAGGTTCGGGTACATGGCCTTGAGCTCGCGCAGCTGGTTGAAGTTGCCGCGCAGCGGCTGGTCCCAGGTGTCGGCGACGCCGCTGACGGAGTTGTCGGCGGTGAAGGCCTTGTCGTAGTCGGCGTAGGAGTCGCCGATGGCGCACTTGCCGTTGGTGACGTTGCCGAAGGCGTAGTTGATGTGCGTGATCTTCGCGGCCGAGCCGGACGTCACCAGGTTCTTGACGTTGTAGTTGCGGCCGTAGATGCCCCACTCGGTGAAGTAGCCGAGCCGGACCTTGTCACCGGTGGGCGGCGGGGGAGGGGTGGTCCCGCCGCCGGTGGTGTGCACCGCGACCGCGCCGCTGGCCGGACCGGTCTGGTCGGCGGTGTCGCGGGCCTGCACGGTGTAGGAGTAGTCGGTGCCGGCGGTCAGGCCGCTGTCCGTGTACGAGGTGGCCGTCACGGTGGCGACCTTGGCGCCGTCGCGCAGCACGTCGTAGTTCTTGACGCCGTTGTCGTCGGTGGCCGCGCTCCAGCTCAGCGTCACCGAGGTGTCGGTGATGCCGGAGGCGGTCGGGGTGCCCGGCGCGGACGGGGCCTCGTCACCGGGGGTGGTGGTGCCGCCGTCGCAGCCGCCGCCGTTGAGCGTGCAGTGGGACGGGGAGCCGGAGCCGGTGCCGTTGAAGCCGAAGGAGACGGACGCGCCGGGGGCGAGGGTGCCGTTGTAGGACTTGTTCTTGGCCGTCCAGTGGTTGCCGGAGGACGTGACGTCGGCGTCCCAGGCGGAGGTGACGGCGGTGCCGGACGGGAAGTCCCACTCGATCGTCCAGGAGCTGAGGGACGTGGTGCCGGTGTTCTTGACCGTCCACTTGCCTTCGAAGCCGGTGCCCCAGTCCTGGGTCTTGGTGTAGCCGGCGGTGGCGTTCGTCGCGGCCTGGGCGGAACTCGCCAGGCCGACGAGGCCGGCCAGCGGGAGCAGCAGGGTCGCGAACCCGGCCGCCGCTCTGTGCCTGAAGCGCATGGTGCGCCTCCTCGGGTGTGGGGAATCTGGAGTTGTTGTGGGCATGACTGAGCCTCCACGCCCACAGTGCCGCGAGAATAGAAAGGTCTGGACCATAGGTCAATAGGTCTGGACCACTGTCCCGGTTCGGGCGCCTGCTCCCCAACTCCTCCACGATCGGCCCCGCTTGTGCGCCACGGCGCCCCCTTCCCGCCCCCCTGCGCACGGCTGACGTGCGTCTTCGCCGCGCCCTCGGCCGATCAGGGCGGGCGGCGGCGGCCGTCCCCGCGGACCGCACCCGGCACCCGGACCGGCCTCGGATCCACGACGTACCCAAGTTGGTCGGCCTCGGAAGTCCTTCGGGGTCGCGATCAACATCAAGACGGCCGCCGGACCGGCGGCAACGGCCTGCGGAGCGCCGGTAGGACCGGAACCCGTTCCGGCGCAGCGCGAAGAAACAGGTAGCCGCGGACTTCAGACCGGACACCGTGCCGCGTGGCGGCACGGTGTCCGGTCGGGACGGCCGGAATCCTCGCCCTTCAGGGCGAGGAGCATGTCAACGCTCCCCGCCCGGCACCCACAGCACGTCCCCGACCTGCTTGTTCGCGATGCGGGCCAGGATGAACAGCAGGTCGGAGAGGCGATTGAGGTAGGTGGCGGTGAGCATGTTCATGGAGGTTCCGTGCGCCTCGAGGGCGGCCCAGGTGGACCGCTCGGCCCGCCGCACCACCGTGCAGGCCTGGTGCAGCAGCGCGGCACCCGGGGTGCCGCCCGGCAGGATGAACGACCGCAGCTTCTCCAACTGCTCGTTGAAGCGGTCGCAGTCCGCCTCCAGCCGGTCGACGTAGAACTGCTCCACGCGCAGCGGCGGGAACTCGGGTTCCTCCACCACCGGCGTCGACAGGTCCGCACCCACGTCGAACAGGTCGTTCTGCACGCGGGTGAGGACCTTGACGACGTCCTCGTCCAGGCCGCCGAGCGCGAGGGCCGTGCCGATCACCGCGTTGGCCTCGTTGGCGTCGGCGTAGGCGGCGATCCGCAGGTCGGTTTTGGGCACCCGGCTCATGTCGCCGAGAGCGGTGGTGCCCTGGTCGCCGGTCCGGGTGTAGATACGCGTCAGATTGACCATGTGCTCAGCGTAGTTACGCCCCGGCCTTTCGGGAGACGCGTGTGCCCACCGTCACGCCCTCTACCACCGGGGTGACCGCGGCGGACGGTGCGTGTCCGCTCCGGGGCGTGCAGCGGGACGGCCCCGCCGGGCCGCCGGCCGGGGCGCACCCGGCCGGGGGCCGCCGACCGCCCCGCGACCGGCCTGCCCCAGGGCCCGCAGCGGCATCCCGCACGGTCCGCCGGACCGCGCCCGCCCCGGCGGCACCGCCTCAGCCGATGGCGATGCGGGGGTGAGCGCCCGGCTTGATCCAGGACATGATCCGGTCCATGGTGGAGCGCGGCACCGACACGCAGCCGGCGGTCGCCCCGGACCCGTTGACGTGCAGGAAGATGCCGGCGCCCCGGCCCGGCACGGCGGGCCACCGGTTGAAGTTGATCACCAGTGCCTCGGCGTACTGGGTGGGGTAGTCGACCAGGTGCTCGCTGCCCCGGTCGCCGGCCTCGGTGAGGGGGAAGTCGGCCCCCGACTCACCGTGCATGGAGTTGTAGAACTTCGACTCCGGGTCCTCCACCCACCAGTCGTCGGAGGTGACCACGTGGTACGGCATGCTCGTACCGTTCGACTCCACTCCGAAGCCCTCGGTGACGGTGTACGTCCCCGAAGGCGTCGTCCAGGTGCCCTGCTGCCGGGTGGACCCGTCGACGACACCGTGGGACCCGACCCGGCCGGCGCTCGTGCTGAACTGCGCTTTCCAGCCGGCGGAACCCTTGGCCCAGGCGGTGACCGTGGCGTAGGAGCCGCTGGACTTGACGGTGATCAGCTGGGTGGCGTCGCCGACCAGGACGGGCACCGGGAAGTCGGGGGCGCTGTCGCTCCCCGAGCCCTGTGCCGGGGTGCTCCCGGAGTCCTGCGACCCGGAACCGGAACCGGACCCGGACCCGGACCCGGAACCCGAACCGGTCCCCGAACCGCTGCCGCCGCCCGAGGAGCCGGAGCCGGTACCGGCCGAGGCGCCGGCCCCGGGACTCGGCGAGGCGTCGGCGCTCGCCCCGGACGGCGGGGAGGCGGACGCCGAGGCCGATGCCGAAGCGGAAGCGGAGGCGCTTGCGGAGGCGCTCGGCGAGGCGCTCGCCGTCGCGGAGGAGCCGCCCGCGTCGTCCGCCACCACCTCCCCGGCCGCGGAGTCGTCTCCTGCGCTCCCGCATCCGGAGGTGAGAAGCAGCGCCCCGCCGGCGGCCGTTGCGACGAGCAGCCGGCGGGTGCGAACGGACAGGGCGGAGTTGTCGGGGAGCACGAAGGAACCCTTCATCGGGTGAGACCAGGACCGGGCCGGGGCCGGTGCGCATCACACCGCACCGGTCGCACGGGCCCCGCGAAACAGGCGTCGTTATACAACAACCGGCAACCCCGCTGCGACCGTTGGCGCAATTCGGGTGAATCAGCCCTGCCGATGATGTGATGAAACGTCACCAGGATCTGCCGGCAGACGGGTTGGCGCGGCGCCGGTGAGGAGGGGGCGCCCGTCCGCGGCGCGGGACCGACCGTTCGGGCCCCACCGTTGCGGACCGGGTGGATCTTGCCCGTGCGGCTCCGGACGCACCCCTGCCGGGGTCGGCCCGCAGGGATGTGGTTCCGCCCCGGTGGGGTACGGCCCGGGAGGCTCCGGGTGGGGCGTCGCGCCCGGAGTGCCGCCCGGCGCTCCGTGGCCCGTGGCGCGGGGGTCCCGGTACCCGCGCTGCACGGGCGGTGGCGGCGAGGTGAAACATGGGCGGCGAATCGGGATCGGCCGTGACGGGAGGGGGGTTCCGCTCCCGGTCGCCGGGGGTGTGTCCGCCGGCGGTCGCGGCGGCCGTCTTCGCCTGTCACCGCCTGCCGGTGCGAGGAGGGCAGGGGGTGTCACCCGCCCGCAGTTCGTCCTTTTTGCGAGGAAAGGATGCTTTCGCTCATTCAGTTGACCTGGAGTCGGATATCCTGTTAAGCGTTTTAATGGATCAAGAGTTTGTTCGAAGACAGCGTCCTTCGGAAGACCTGACCAGGTCTTCGTTCGGCGCAACGGGGGGATTTCAGTCGTGGGTAAGCGTGCCAAGACCAAGCGCGGTCCCGGGCGCCGGACGGTGTCCGCGCCTCAGGGGCGGTCCCGAGTGGCGCGCTTCGGTCTCGCCGGTGTCGCCTTCGCGGTCGTGATGGTCACGTCCGGTGTCGCCGTCGCCTACTGGGAGGACCGGAGTTCGGTGCCGGCGGCCGCCCGGCCCGCCGCGGACACCGGGGACACCCTGGAAGAGGCCACCGTCACGCCGTCCGGCCCGACCCGGTCCCCCTCCGCCGAACCCGACACCTCTCCGACGGCGTCGCCGTCCGCGTCCGCGTCCCCGTCCCCCTCGCCCTCCGCGTCCAGCGCCGTGCCGACCCCGTCCGCGTCGAGGAGCAGCGGTCCCTCCGTCCCGGCCACCGGCCCCGGGACCTTCACCACCGCCCAGGCCGACGGTTCGACGGTCGGCACCGGCAGCCGCGTACGGCGCTACAAGGTGATGGTGGAGGACGGTCTCGACGTCTCGGCCCGGGGGGCCGCGGGCGAGATATCGGCCATCCTCGCCGACCAGCGGGGCTGGACCCGCAACGGCGTCGACTCCTTCCGGCTCGTCAGCTCCGGCTCGTACGACTTCGTGGTGAAGATCGCCACGCCCGGGACGGCGGACGCCATCTGCGCGACCGGCGGCCTCAACACCCACGGCGACCTGAACTGCAGCGTGGGGAAGAACGTGGTGGTCAACCTCAAGCGGTGGATGCTCGGTTCCCCCGAGTTCGACGGGCCGGTCACCGAGTACCGCGCCCTGATCATCAATCACGAGGTGGGCCACCGCATCGGGCACGGGCACGAGACCTGCCCCGGGCCGGGCAAGCCGGCCCCGGCGATGATGCAGCAGATCAAGGGCCTGCACGGCTGCGTCGCCAACGCCTGGCCGTACGACCGCAGCGGCCACTACCTGGGCGGCCCCGCCGTCCCCTGACCCGGCCGCGCCTCCCGACCCGCCCAATCCCCCCGCGCCTCCCGGCCCCTCACCGTGCGCCCCTCCAGAGCCCGGCCCCGCCCCGCCCGGCCTCCGAGGGTCCGCGCCCCGCCCCGCCTCCCGGGCCCCGCCCCGCCTCCCGGGCCCCGCCGCGCCTCCCGGGCCCCGCCGCGCCCCGGCCGCACCACTCCCCGATACCGGGCCCCGGTGGGAAGTTGACGTGACCGGCGTCTCATCCCCTGAGACGTGAAACGCGTTACTAACCGAGCCCCGCCGCCCCTCACGGGCGCTAGTGTCCGCCCGAGAGCACACGGAAGCAGCGGGTGACGGACACGTGCTCGCGGAGTCGTTCCAGGTTTCACAGGGGAGTGGGAGTGGAAGGGAAGCTCGCCGTCATCGGCGCCGGCCTCATGGGGTCCGGCATCGCCCAGGTGTCCGCCCAGGCAGGCTGGGAGGTCGTGCTGCGCGACGTCACCGACGAGGCGCTCCGGCGCGGCACCGACGCCATCGAGGCCTCGTACGACAAGTTCGTGGCCAAGGGCAGGCTCGCCCCTCGGGAGGCCGAGGCCGCGCTCGCCCGCATCACCGCGACGACCGACCTGGACGCCGCCGCCGACGCGGATGTCGTCGTCGAGGCCGTCTTCGAGAAGCTCGAGGTCAAGCACGACATCTTCCGCGCACTGGACAAGATCGTGCGCGAGGACGCCGTGCTCGCTTCCAACACCTCCGCGATCCCGATCACCAAGATCGCGGCGGCGACCGGGAACCCGGAGCGGGTGGTCGGCGTGCACTTCTTCTCACCGGTGCCGATGATGCAGCTCGTCGAGCTGGTCCGCGGCCACAAGACGAGCGACGAAGCGCTCGCCGCCGCGCGGCAGTTCGCCGAGTCCGTCGGCAAGACCTGCGTCGTGGTGAACCGGGACGTCGCCGGCTTCGTGACGACCCGTCTCATCTCGGCCCTCGTCGTGGAGGCCACCAAGCTGTACGAATCGGGCGTGGCCAGCGCCGAGGACATCGACCTCGCCTGCAAGCTCGGCTTCGGACACGCCATGGGCCCGCTGGCCACCGCCGACCTCACCGGCGTCGACATCCTGCTGCACGCCACCGGCAACATCTACACCGAGACCCAGGACGAGAAGTTCGCCCCGCCCGAGCTGATGCGCCGGATGGTTGATGCCGGTGACATCGGCCGCAAGAGCGGGCAGGGTTTTTACACCTACTGAGGTTCTGCCCACCACCGGTGCATCACGCCTCAGGGTGAATTAGGTATCGGTTCGCTTACAGACGGCAACCTGTGACGCTATTTCGCCGTCAGAGGTTGCATCACCGGACATGGCCATCGCGGCCGACGCGCAGCGAGACGCACGCACGGGAGCGCATATGCACATCAGGGGCGACCACGCCGAGCTGGTCGTCGGGGGCCGCCTCGACGTCCGCAGCGCGGCGGACGCCCGTACGGTCCTGCACTCGGCCGTCGACGACGGAGTCGGCGACCTGGTGCTGGACCTGTCCGAACTGGACTCCTGGGACGCCACCGGACTCGGGGTGATCATGGGCGTCCACCGGCGGGCCGGGCGCTGCGGCCGGCGCCTGGTGCTGCGCGCAGTGCCTCCGCAGATGCAGCGGCTGCTGGTGGCCACCCGGCTGCACCGCATCCTGGCGATCGAGGGCGGTCTCGGCGTCGAGTCCCTGCCCCGGGTGTGACCCCCGCACCACGGGACCGTCCGGCCCGCGTGTGATCCGCCGTGCCGGTGGCACCCGAAGGGGCGGAGGAGCCGGGCAGGTGGCGGCGAAACGCCCGACGTGCCCAATCCTCATGAGACTGTGACGTCTCGGACCACGCGGCACCCCGGGCTGTCGTGGATACTGAGCCAAGGTTTACGGTTCGACTGCCCGCCGCCCGCGACCCTCAAGCGGGCACCGGACCAGAAGCGACAGCGCAGTGTGCAGCACGGCCGGGAGGGGCTACCGCCACACGACGCTTTTGGGGGCTTGAACCCATGGACCCGAACACCTGGGGACCCGAGGAGTACGGCCGTGAGGACGGCGGTGCCCCCGGGCCGACCGACGTCGAAACCGGAACCGGAACCGGAACCGGAACTGCCGGCGTGTCGCGCCCGCGTCCCGCCAGGGAACCCCGCACCGACCTGGGCCAGCACGCACCCGCACTGGCCCGTACCGTGCAACTCGTCTCGGGCGACTTCCTGCTCACCGTCAACCCCGTCGACGGCAGCGAGATAGAGCAGTGCCCGCCCGCCGAGCGCCCCGGCCGCCCCGCCAGACGCACCCCGGCCGAGCGGGCCCGACTGGCCCGGGCCGCCAAACCGCCCGTACCGCCCGGCCCGACCCGGCCCGTACTGCACCTGCTGGGCCGTCAGGACGAGCGCGAGCAACTGGTCCGCCTCCTCGCCCGCGGCCGCTCCGTCCGGCTCACCGGCCCCGGCGGCTCCGGCCGCACCAGCCTCCTCGACCTCGTCGCCGACGACTGCACGGACCTCGCCCCCGACGGCGTGGTCCGGCTCAACGGCTTCCACCGCACCACCTCCGACCTGCTGCACGACCTCTTCCACACGGTGCACGCAGCGCCCCTGCACCGTCCCGACCGCGAGGACCTCCTCGCCTCCGTGGGGGAGATCGGCGCCGTCGTCGTCCTGGACGACCTGGAGTTCGGCGGCAGCGCGCTGGACGATCTGCTGGACGCCACCCCCGAGTGCGCGTGGCTGTTCGCCGCCACCCCCGACGTCCCGGCGCCGTCCGCCGAGTCGGACGTCGAGGAGGTCGCCCTCAGCGGACTCGACCGCGCCGGCGGCGTCGAACTGATCGAACGGGCCGTCGGCCGGGTCCTCACCGAGGAGGAGGCCAACTGGGCGGGGGACCTGTGGTTCGAGTCGGAGGGGCTGCCGCTGCGCTTCGTGCAGGCGGGCGTCCTGCTCGGGCAGCGCGACCGGCAGCGGGCCGAAGCGGAGGCCGTCGACGAGTTCGGCGTCTTCGAGGACGAGCCGCCGGAGGACGAACCCCTGCTCTCCGACGCGTCCGAGGAGATACCGCTGCCGTCCCTCGGCGAGGCCGCCGCTCCCGCGCCGCTGCTCGCCTCCCGACTGAGCGCCTCCGCACGCGACACCCTCCGCCTCGCCGTCGCGCTCGGCGGCGAGGTGCCCCACCAGGCCCACCTGCCCGCGCTGGTCGGCGACACCCACGCCGACGCCGCACTCGGCGAGCTGACCGACTGCGGGCTGGTGTCCCCGGTCGGCTGCCGCTACCGGCTCGCCGCCGGCGTGCTCACCCAACTGGAGGCCGCCGGCTACGGCGAGGACGAGGAGGAGCGGGCCCGGACCGCCGCCCGGCACTACGCCTGGTGGGCCGGGCACCCCTCGGTCACCCCGGAACGGGTGTGTGCCGAGGCGGACGCCGTGCTGGCCGCGCTGGGCGTGCTCGTCCCGCTCACCACGGCGCCCGACGAGGACGAGGAGAGCCTCGCCGTACGGCTCGCCCGCACCGCCGCGCCCGCCTTCGCAGCCGGCCTGCAGTGGGGGGCCTGGGAGCGGTCCCTCCGGTCCGGCGCGGAGGCCTCACGGCTCGCGGGCGAGGTCGGCGAACAGGCCTACTTCCACCACGAACTCGGCATCTTCGCCTGCTGCGGCGGACAACTCGACCGCGCCCGCGCCGAACTGGAGGCCTCCATCGGCCTGCGCGGCGCGATGTCCGACAAGCGGGGCACCGTCGCCGGCCGCCGCGCCCTCGCCCTGGTCGCCGACCGGGCGGGCGACCTGCCGGGGGTCGCGGCCCTGCTCGGCCCGACGCCCGGGGACGACGCGCCCGGTTCCCGCCGGGAGGGACCGGCCTCGCCGCCGCGCGCGCTGCCCGCGGCGTTCCCGGCGCTGCAACACCCCGCCGACGCCGAGACACTGGTCACCCAGGTCCCGTACGAGACCGCCCCGGACCGACCGCAGGGCGGGCTGCGCGGACTGGCCCGCCGGAACCTGGTCGCGGCCGGCGCCGGTGCGCTGCTCGTGGCGGTCCTGGGCACGGTGGTGACACTGGGCGCCACCTCCGACAACGACGCCAACAGCCCGTCCGACGGGGTCGGCGTGCAGCCCTCGGTCAGCCAGGACGTGGACGACGGCGACCCCGGTACCGACACGTCCGGCACGGACGACCCCGGGGCCGGCGGCGACACCGGTCAGGCGACCGCCCGGCCGACGGACCCGGGCGCCGACGGAACCTACGGGACCTCCGACGACCCGACCCCGTCCGAGTCGGCGCGGCCCACCGCCGGGGCGAGCGGTACCCCGCAAGGCGGCGGTGGTCAGCACTCCGGTTCCCCGTCGGCGACGACCTCGCCCAGCAGTACGTCCTCGGAGTCGGCGAGCCCTTCCGCTTCGGCGTCGCCCACCGACACGTCCTCGTCCTCGGCGAGCGCCAGCCCGACCGGCTCGGCCTCCGCTTCGCCCACGGAATCGCCGTCGTCGTCGGCGTCGGCCCCCAGCGGCTCCGCCGGCGGCCCGTCGACCGCCACGGCCGCCGAGAGCAGCGGTTCCCCGGGGGCGCCGCAGACCGCGACGAGCAGCGCCGCGGTTTCCCCGGACGGAACGCCGACGGGCTCACCGCTGGTGATCTAGGGGCGCCCCAGGGGGCCTGCTCGCTCGCAGGCGACGCCCCGCGCGTGCTCCGGATCCCCCGGCGGCCCGAGGCGGGGGAGCGCCCCCTGCCCGACGCGCCGCGGGAGGACCGGGGCGGGGCCCGCCCGGGGCGGTCACCGGCGGATCCGCCGTCCGCCCGAACGTGTCCGCCGTCCGCCGTCCGCCCGGAACCTGTCCGCCGTCCGCCCGGAACGTGCTCAGAACAGGCGCAGCTTGTCGTCCTCGATGCCCCGCAGCGCGTCGTAGTCCAGTACGTGGCAGCCGATGCCGCGGTCGGTGGCGAGGACCCGGGCCTGCGGTTTGATCTCCTGGGCGGCGAAGACGCCGCGTACCGGGGCGAGGTGCGGGTCGCGGTTGAGCAGGTCGAGGTAGCGCGTGAGCTGCTCCACCCCGTCGATCTCCCCGCGCCTCTTGATCTCCACCGCGACGGTCTTCCCCTCGGCGTCCCGGCACAGGATGTCGACGGGGCCGATCGCGGTCATGTACTCGCGGCGGATGAGGCTGTAGCCGTCGCCGAGGGTCTCGATGCGGTCGGCGAGCAGCTCCTGCAGGTGCGCCTCCACCCCGTCCTTGATCAGTCCGGGGTCCACGCCGAGTTCGTGCGAGGAGTCGTGCAGCACCTCCTCCATGGTGATGATCAGCTTCTCGCCCGCCTTGTTGACGACCGTCCACACCCCCTCGTCCGGGCCGCCGCCCTCCTTCAGGGTGCACGGCGGGGACATCCAGTTCAGGGGCTTGTAGGCCCGGTCGTCCGCGTGCACGGAGACGCTGCCGTCCGCCTTCACCAGGATGAGGCGGGGAGCGGAGGGGAGGTGGGCGGTGAGCCGGCCCGCGTAGTCGACGGAGCACCGGGCGATGACGAGACGCATGGTCGGCAACGCTACTCGACCGCGCCCGGTGCACGCGATTCGCCCACCCCGCGGCGGCCGCCGGACCCCGCGTCGCCGCGATGGCCGGATGTGTGCCCAACGACCCTGCCTCATCTCGGCATTCGCCTGGTGCGGTCACCGTCCGTTGCCTACCGTAGAGAACGGGAGGTCGCGATGCATGTACTCAGCGTGTCCGGTGAAACGGCACGGCGATCTCCCGATTCCGTGTCCGGCAACCCCTGCTGTGCGGGGGTGCGAGAGGAGAACCCATGTCGCTCGACGTCTCACCGGCCCTACTCGAACAGGCCGAGCGAGGCGAGGTCGACGAAGCCGCCTTCGTCGACTGCGTCCGGACCTCCCTGCCCTATGCATGGGAGATGGTCAGCTCCCTGGTGGCACAGCTGAAGGTCGACGGCGGTGCGTTCGCCGACAACCAGACGCCCCCGCCGGACGAGCAGGCACGCGGTCAGCTGCTGCGTGCGCTCGCGAGTGACGCGATACGCGGTGCGCTGCAGCGTCACTTCGGTGTGCGGCTGGCCTTCCAGAACTGCCACCGCGTCGCGGTGTTCCCGCCGGACGCCTCGGTCGACGAGACGCTGGCCCGGTTCACCTCGGTGCGCAGCCAGTTGCTGAACCAGTCCCCGGAACTCCGCGACTGCTGAGCAGTGAGTCGTCCGCTTGCCGCTCCTTACGCGGGAGGTGCTTCGAGTGCCGGAGCGGCAAGCCTTCGGACGGCGGTGGAGTCAGCCGAGGTGGGGGAGCACCTCGGCGCCCAGCCGCCGGACGTTGTCCTCCGTCGCCGCAAGGTCCCCCGAACCTTCCACCAGCAGGGCGAACCGGGAGATGCCGGTGCGTTCGCCGGTCGCCGCGAGACGGTCGGCGCACAGCCGCGGTGTGCCCACCGGATGGAGGCCGCAGAGCAGTTCGGTGTACGCCAGGGGATCGCGCATCCCCCGCTTCCGCCCGTCGACCGTCATATGCGCGTCGAGGCCCTGTTTGAGCCAACCCGGCATCGCCTTGGTGAGCGTCTCGACGGCGTCGGTGCGCCGGTCCGCGATCTGGCACACGCCGGCGGACACGTGGGCGGCGTCCCGGATCTCGTCCCCCGACCGGCCCGCCGCGCGTGCGTGGCGCCGCCACAGGCCGACCATCTCGGCCTTCTCCTCGTCCCCGACGTGCATGCCGAGCAGCATCGGCAGTCCGCGCTCGGCGGCCAGCCGCACGCTCGCCGGCGAGGTGCACGCCACCACCACCCCGGGGCCCTCGGTCTCGACCAGCGACTCCGACGGCCGCGGCACGACCGGGACCTCGCGGAAGCGGAACCGTTCGCCGTCCGCCCCCACGGACGCCTCGCGCAACCAGCGCATCAGCAGATCGAGTGATTCCGGGAAGCCGCGCTCGTAGGCCCCCAGGCCGGTGCCGAACACCTCCAGGTCGACCCACGGCCCGCCCCGCCCGACGCCGAGGGTGAAACGCCCCCCGCTCGTCAGGTGCAGCAGGGCGGCCTGCTCGCCGAGGGCGACGGGATGGGTGGTGGGAAGGACGGAGACCGCCGTGCCCACCCCGATCCGGCGCGTCCGGCCCAGCAGCAGCGCGGCCAGAGTGATCGCCGAAGGACATGTGCCGTACGGCACGAAGTGGTGCTCCGCCAGCCAGACCGCGTCCAGCCCCGCCTCCTCGGCCACTTCCGCCGAGCGGACCGCCCGGTGCAGTGCCTCTCCCGGGCCCTGGCCGGGGAACCGGGCCGCCAACACGAAACTTCCCACACGCATGCGCTTTTCCTGTTCCTGGGCTCCGACGCGGAGCTCCCCCACACGGCATAACCGGTTGACACGTGACGAGGACACGGCCTGGCGGAGAGATTTGCCGATTGTCTGGAGAATGCGCGGAGGGCGGCACGGCGGGAAGCGGCCGCACCGGAGCGGGACTTGTACGGATCGCGGGCGTCGTCGGCGGCGGGTACCCGGCGACGGGCCGCGTACGCTGGAAACGGCCCGTGCCCCCGTTCCGCTCCGTGAGGTGTCCCGTGTCTCCGCGTCGCAACCGCCCCAAGGGCTCCGGATCTCCAGGCCGCGGTGCCGAGGACGACCGGGGCCGCTACGGCGGCTGGCAGTCCACGGCCGACTGGCAGGGCGAGCAGTGGAGCGTGCGGCACGTGGCCGGCGCCAGCGCCCAGGGGAAGTCCTACCGCTGCCCCGGCTGCGACCAGTTGATCCCGGACGGCGTCCCGCACGTCGTCGCCTGGCCCGAGCACGCCGGCGTCGACGACCGCCGGCACTGGCACAAGGCCTGCTGGAACGCACGGGACCGCCGCACCACCCGGGTGCAGCGGTCCCGTAACGCGCCGAGGTTCCCTTAGCGGGCGTCTCGCCGAACGCCCCGCCGGACCGGCGGGCGGACGGGCGCCCGCGTTCGCCACGTGTCCCGGGGCCCGCCCGGAGAGCGGCGCCCTCCCCGCGTACGGGACCCGCCGGGCGCGGTGCCGGCGACGGCGTCCGCCGTCAGACGTCCCGGCTGTGCAGCAGTGCCGCGGCTCCGGCGAAGGCCGCGGCGGTCACACCGAGCACGATCCACAGCGGATCCCAGCCGACCGGGCCGGAGTCGGTGAGGGACTGGCCGTAGAGCACGTTGAGCTGGTTCGGCACCGAGAAGTCGATCAGCCCCTGGCGCAGGCCGGCCAGCGACTCCGAGAACAGGAACAGCGCGATGACCAGCGGGGCCAGCAGGACGCCGATCATGAGCGTGATGGCGCCCGCCGAGTGGCGGATGATCGAGCCCACGACCAGCGAGAGCAGTCCGAGCAGCGCGATGTAGAGGGACACCCCGACGGTGCCCCGGATCCACTCGTCGCCGGTCGGTTCCCGGACGCTGTCGATCATGCCGACCTGGGCGAGGCCGACGAGCGTGGAGCCGACCAGGGTCACCGCGAAGGCGACGGCGAAGAAGACGATCGACTTCGCCGCGAGGACCCGCACCCGGGAGGGGCAGGCCACCGTGGTGGTCCGGATCATGCCGGTGCCGTACTCGGACGCCGTGGTCAAAACGCCCAGGGTCATGACGCAGATGCTCCCCAGCAGCAGCCCGGGGAAGCCGAGCCCCAGCAGATTGGCGTCCTCCTCGCTGCCCGCCGTGGAGTTGGCGGCGACCAGGGCGCCGGCGCCCAGACCGATGCCGAGGACGAGCAGTACGAAGACGCCCAGCGTCCACATCGTGGAGCGCACCGATCTGATCTTCGTCCACTCCGAGGCGACGGCGTGCCCGAGATGGGTCCGCACCACGGGGATCGGCGACGTGTAGCCGGGGGGCGCCGTCTGCCAGGCGGGTGCGGCGTCCTGCGGCATCGGGGGCGGGGGCGGGGGCGTGCTCATCGGGCGTCCTCGGGCGTGGTCGGAGCGGACTCGGCGGCGGGGGCGGCAGGCGCCTGCGGCTGGTCCTGCGGCGCGGCCCGCGGGGCCGTACCGGGCCGCGGGGCCGTACCGGGCTGTGCCTCGGGCATCGCGAACGGCTGCCCGCCCTGCTGGGGCGGCGGCGGGGCGTACCAGCCGGGCTGGCCCTGGCCGGCGACCGGCATCGGGGGCTGGGCACCGGCCGGCAGCGGCTGCTGCAGGCCCGCCTTCTGGTCGGTGGTGGAGCGGTAGTCGACCGCGCCCTGCGTCATCCGCATGTACGCCTCCTCCAGCGAGGCCTGGTGCGGCGACAGCTCCCACAGGCGGACGTCCGCCTCGTGCGCGAGGTCGCTGATCCGGGGCAGCGCAAGCCCCGTCACCCGCAGCGCCCCGTCCTGCTCCGGCATGACGTGCCCGCCCGCCTCGGCCAGCGCGGTGGCCAGCTTCTCCCGCAGCTGCGGTTCACCGTCGGGGGTGCGCACCCGCGCGAACCCGGCGGAGTTGGCGGAGATGAAGTCCCGCACGCTCATGTCGGCCATGAGCTGCCCGCGTCCGATGACGATGAGGTGGTCGGCGGTGAGGGCCATCTCGCTCATCAGGTGCGAGGAGACGAAGACGGTGCGGCCCTCCGCCGCCAGCGCCTTCATCAGGTTGCGCACCCAGAGGATGCCCTCCGGATCGAGGCCGTTGACCGGCTCGTCGAAGAGCAGCACCTGCGGATCGCCGAGGAGCGCGGCGGCGATGCCGAGCCGCTGCCCCATGCCCAGCGAGAAGCCCTTGGAGCGCTTGCGCGCCACGTCCTGCAGGCCGACCACGCCGAGCACCTCGTCCACCCGGCGGGCCGGGATGCCGGACAGCTGGGCCAGGCAGAGCAGATGGTTGCGGGCGGTGCGCCCGCCGTGCACGGCCTTGGCGTCCAGCAGGGCGCCGACCTGGCGGGGCGCGTTGGGCAGCCTGCGATAGGGGTGGCCGCCGATCGTCACCGTCCCGGCGGTGGGGTTGTCCAGGCCGAGGATCATGCGCATGGTGGTCGACTTGCCCGAACCGTTGGGACCCAGGAAGCCGGTGACGGCACCCGGCCGCACCCGGAAGGAGAGGTTCTGCACAGCGGTCTTGTCGCCGTAGCGCTTGGTCAGGCCGACTGCCTCGATCATGCTCCCCACCCGTCGGAAGGTACCCATCGGTAAGTTCAGGACAACGGGGCGCACGCCCCCATAGGAATAAGGAGGATATCCACTCGCCGCCGGTTCCACCCCGCCCGAAACCGAACGCCTGTGCCGTCACACAGTGCGGGTCGTTCACACCGCCGGCGCCGTGCGCGGTACGGGGGCCCTGCCCCGCACATCGCCCGGACGGGGCCCTGCCCCGCACACCGCCCGGACGGGACCCTGCCCCGCACACCGCCCGGACGGGACCCTGCCCCGCACACCGCCCGTACGGGGCCCTGCCCCGTACGCCCCCGGACGGTGGGAGCGGCGGACGGCAGGGCCCGGCTCGCGCGCGGAGGCCGCCCGCGGTGCCCGCGGGCGCGGTCAGGCGTCGCGCCGCTTGAGCAGCAGGTAGCCGCCGGCCAGTGCCGCGACCACCCACAGCGCCATGATCCCCAGCCCGCCCCACGGGCCGTAGGGCGTGTCGTCGCCGATCGGCGTGACCACCTGCATGATCCGGCTGCCGGCCTGGTCGGGCAGGAACTGGCCGACCTTCTTGGTCGCGTCGACGTTGCCGAGGATGTTGGAGATGAGGAAGAAGAACGGCATCAGGATGCCGAGGGACAGCATGGGGGAGCGCAGCATCGCGGCGACCCCCATGGAGAACACCGCGATCAGCGCCATGTAGAGGCCGCCGCCGAACACCGCGCGCAGCACGCCGGTGTCGCCGATGGCGGCCCGGTGCTCGCCGAGCATCGCCTGCCCGAGGAAGAAGGCGGCGAAGCTGGTCACCATGCCGACGGCGAGCGCCAGACCGGTGGCCACCGAGATCTTGCTGAACAGGAACGTGCCGCGCTGCGGCACGGCGGCCAGCGAGGTGCGGATCATGCCCGAGCTGTACTCGTTCGAGACGACCAGCACCCCGAACACGATCATCGCGAGCTGACCGAGGCTCATACCGGCGAAGCTGATGAACGTCGGGTCGAAGGAGAGCCGGTCGCGCTCGCTCATCTTGTCGAACTGGCTCCTGGACAGCGCGGCGATCAGCATGCCGAGGGCGAGGGTGACCACCAGCGCCAGCGACAGAGTCCACATCGTGGATGCCACCGACCGGATCTTGGTCCATTCGGAGCGGATGACCTGGGTCGCCGCCATGGCTCAGTTCCCTTCCTGCCAGTCGGCGCCCCACTGCCGTTCGGGCGTCCCGGAATGTGCGTGGTACTCGACGGACTGCGCCGTCAGTTGCATGAACGCCTCCTCCAGGGAGGCCTGCTGCGGGCTGAGCTCGTGCAGGACGATGCCGTGCTTCGCGACGAGCTCACCGATCTGCTCCGGCTTGCCCCCGTCGATCTCGAAGGCCCCCGTGGAGGTCGTCACGGCGGTCACGCCCGCCTCCCGCAGCACGTCCAGCAGCCGCTCCGGCTGCGGGGTGCGGACGCGGACGTAGGAGCGGGAGTTCTCGGCGATGAAGTCCGCCATCGAGGTGTCGGCCAGCAGCCGGCCCTGGCCGATGACGACGAGGTGGTCGGCGGTCAGCGCCATCTCGCTCATCAGATGGCTGGAGACGAACACCGTCCGCCCCTGCGCGGCCAGCGACTTCATCAGGGTGCGGATCCAGTGGATGCCCTCGGGGTCGAGGCCGTTGACGGGCTCGTCGAACATCAGGATCCGCGGGTCGCCGAGCAGCGCGGCGGCGATGCCGAGGCGCTGCCCCATGCCGAGCGAGAACCCCTTGGCCTTCTTGCGGGCGACGGCGGTCAGCCCCACCGTGTCCAGCACCTCGTGCACCCGCGCGGAGGGGATGCCGTTGCTCTGCGCCAGGCACAGCAGATGGTTGTAGGCGCTGCGCCCGCCGTGCACCGCCTTGGCGTCCAGCAGGGCGCCGATGTACGTCAGCGGGTCCTTCAGCTCGTCGTACCGCTTGCCGTCGATGCGCACGCCGCCGGCGGTCGGCCGGTCGAGGCCGAGCATCATCCGCATCGTGGTCGACTTGCCCGCCCCGTTGGGGCCGAGGAACCCCGTGACGATGCCCGGGCGGACGCTGAAGGTGAGATTGTCCACCGCGAGTTTCTCGCCGTACCGCTTGGTCAGCCCCGTCAGCTCGATCATGCCGACACGCTAGAACGCGGCGAAGCCCTCTGCCACCGCTGGCAGAGGGCTTCGACAGGTATTCGGCCGAAATATCCCGAATGTTATCGGGACTGCTGGGCCGGGACCCCGCGGGAGACCGACTCCTCGTCGGCCGGTGCGCCGGCAGCGGCCACCGCGGCACCGGTCAGCGTGGCGAGCATCTCGCGGACGTTCGTCAGCTGGGCGTTGATGGAGTCGCGGCGGTTGGTGAGGGCCGCCAGCTCGCGCTCGGACTCGGAACGGATCCGGTCCGCCTTGGCGTTGGCGTCGGCGACGATGTCCTCGGCCTGGCGCTGGGCCGTCTCCACGGTCTGGCGGGCGCGGCGCTCGGCGTCGGTGCGCAGCTTCTCCGCCTCCAGGCGGAGCTGCTCGGCCCGGTGCTCGATCTCGGCGAGGCGCTTCTCCGCCTTCGCCTGACGGGAGGCCAGGTCCCGCTCGGACTGCTCGCGGCGCTTGGCGAGGTTGGTCTCGAAGTCCGCGGCGGCCTGGGCGGCCTTGGCGCGGGTCTCCTCGAAGAGGGCGTCGGCCTCCTCACGCTTGGACTGCGCGTCCTTCTGCGCCTCGGCACGCAGCTGGCCGGCCTCGGTCTTGGCCTTCTCGACGATCCGGACGCCTTCGTCCTCGGCCTTGGCCTTGCGGTCCGCGGCGAACGACTCGGCGTCGTTGCGGACCTGCTGGGCGGCCGACTCGGCGAGCTCGCGGTGCTGCTCGGCCGCGCGGCGGGCCTCCTCGCGCAGGTCCTTCGCCTCCTCCTCGGCGAGGCGGAGGATCTTCTCGACGCGCGCGCCGAGGCCGGCGTACGACGGCTCGGAGTCCGTCACCGCCGCCTGGGCGTTCTGCGTCTCGAGGTGCAGCTCCTCGATGCGCTTTTCCAGAGCGGTGATGCGGGTGAGAGCGCTGTCACGGTCGGAGACGAGCTTGGAGATACGTTCGTCCACCTGAGCGCGGTCGTACCCACGCCGCACAAGCTCGAAGCCGTAGGGGGAAGTGTCGCTCATGGGGTTCCTGTCGAATGAGACCGGTGAGGTGATAAGGGGAATCCTAGGGGCCAGGACGGCGTGTCATCGAGCGGATACGTGTTTGATCTGGAGAATGACACCCCTTTTGAGTGGCTAACCGACGGACAGCTTGCCAGAAACCTGGTCAAAGGTCCCGGAGGATACCGGAATCGATGGCCGGTGCTAGGTGCCCGACGACTTGCCACCCGAACGGGGCGCGCCCACGGTCGCGCCCGCCTTGACGGCGCCGTCCTTGCCCGACGACGGGGTCTCGAAGGACTCCAACGCCTCCAGCACGTCCTGGACACGGGAGATCTCGGCGTTGATGTCCTCGCGGCGGCGCACCAGCACCTCCAGCTCCCGCTTGCCCTCCTCGACCGTGCGGCGCGCCTCGCGCACCGCCTCCGCCTTGAGCTCCTCGGCCTCCTTGACGAGCGTCGCCTTCTTCTGCTCGGCCTCCTTCAGCAGGCCCTCCGCCTTCTTCACGGCGGCGATGCGCACCTTGCCCGCCTCCGAGTTGGCCTCCGAGACGATCTCCTTCGCCTTCGCCTCCGCCTTGGCCACCTGCTCCTCCGCGGCCTTGATCAGCGCGTCGCAGCGGTCCCCGGCCGACTTCATGGTCTCGGCGCTCTCCCGCCGGGCCCGCTTGTGCAGCTCCTCGATCTCGGAGGTGATCCGGTCGCGCAGCTCCTCCGCGCGCTCCCGGATCTGCGTCGCGTCCCGGCGGGCTCCGACGAGCAGCTCGTCCGCGTCCGTACGGGCCTTCTCCACCGTGGTGTTGCCCTCGACGGTCGCCTCGGAGACGATCCGGTCGGCCTCGGTGCGGGCCGCGCCGACCATCGTGTCCGCCTGCGACTCCGCGTCCGCGGTCGTCCGGTGCGCCTGCTCCTGCGCCTCGGCCAGCAGCTTGTCGACCTCGGAGGTGGTCTCCGTGATGAGCGTGTCGACCTGTTCGGCCGCCTCCGAGCGGCGCTTGTTGGCGTCCTTGCGCGCCTCGTCCAGGGTCCGGTCGGCCTCGTCGCGGGCGGCCGTCACCAGCCGCTCGGCCTCCTCGGCCGCCTCGGTCCCGACCCGCTCGGCCTCGTCGCGGACCCGGCCCGCGTGCGCCTGCGCCGACTTGGCCGTCTCGGCGGCCTCCGCGCGCAGCCGCTCCGCCTCCGCGGTCGCGTCCCCGATCAGCTTCTCCGCCTTCGCGACGGAGGAGGTCCGGACCTGCTCGGCCTCCTCCAGCGCCTCGGTGCGCACCCGGTCGGCCTCGGCGGACGTCTCGGCGCGCAGCCGGTCGGTCTCGGCGACCGTGTCGGCGGTGAGCCGCTCGGCCTCGGCGCGCGCCTCGGTGACGAGGGTGTCGGCCTGGTTCGCCGCGTCCGAGCGGATCCGGTTGGCGTCCCCGCGGGCGTCGGCCCGGGTACGGGAGGCGTCCTGGTCGGCCTGCGCGAGGGTGTCGGAGGCCTCCGTGCGCAGCCGCTGGGCGTGCTCGGACGCCTCGGTGCGGACCCGCTCGGCCTCCGCGATGGCCTCCGCCGTCGTGCGCTCGGCGAGCGCCTTGGCCGCCTCGGTCTCCTCCCGCGCCTCGGTCCGCAGGCGCGCCGCGTCCTCGCCGGCCCGCTCGAGTTCGGCGTAGGCGTCGGCGCGGACCCGCTCCGCCTCCTCGTCGGCCTCGCGCCGGGTGCGCTCCGCCGCGAGGTCGGCCGCGTTGCGCAGCCCCTGGATCTCCTCCTGCGCCTGCTCGTGCAGTCCCGCCACCGAGTCCCGCACCTGCTGGGCGTGGAGTTCGGCCGCCGCCACCATCTCGCCGGCGCGCCGGTCGGCCTCCTCGACGAGACGGGCGGCCTCCGCCTCCGCCTCCTCCACCCGGGTGCGCGCCGCGGCCAGCAGCTCCTCGCTCTGCTCCCGGGCCCGTCCACGCTCCTGGTCGGCCTCCTCGCGGGCCGCGCCGAGCAGTTCGTCGGCCTCCCGGCGCCGCCGGGCCGCCTCCTCCTGCGCGGCGGTCAGCGCCTCGGACGCCTCGGCCGCGATCCGCTCGGCGGCGGCCTCCGCCTCCGCCCGCTTCCGGTCGGCGCTCTCCTGCGCCTCCGACTTCAGCCGCTCGGCCTCCGTCGCGGCCTCCGACCGCAGCCGGACCGCGAGGGCCTCTCCGTCCGCGCGGGCCGCCGACGCGTCCGAGGCGGCCTCGGTGCGCATGCGCTCGGCCTCGGCCTCGGCCTGCTCGCGGAGCGTGCGGATGCGCTCCGCCGCCTCGGCGCGCAGCCGCTCGTTCTCCTCGGCGGCCTCCCGGCGGATCCGGCCGGCCTCCTCGCGCGCCTCGCCGAGCGCCTGTTCGGCGTCGGCCAGCCGCTGCTCGGCCTCCGCCGCCTGCCGGGCCAGCTCCTGCTCGGCCTCCCGCTGCCGGGTCGCGGCGGCCCGGTCGGCCTCCTCGCGCAGCTCGCGGGCGGCCTGCTCGGCCCGGGTCGTGACCTCCTCCGCCTGCTCGGCGGCCTCGGTGCGCTGCCGCTCGGCCTCCCGGCGGGTGCGCTCCAGCGTCTCCTCGGCCTGCCGGCGCAGCGACGTCGCCCGCTCGATGGCCTCGGTGCGGACCTTCTCGCTGTCCGCCGTGGCGCTTTGGCGCAGCTCGTCCGCGTCGGCCTTGGCCTTCGCCAGCAGCTCCTCGGCGGACCCGGCCGCCTCCTCGATCTGCGCCACGGCCTCCTTGCGGGCCTCGGCGCGGATCTTCTCGCCCTCCGCGACCGCGTCGGCTCGCAGCTGCTCGGCCTCGCCGCGCAGCCGGCGGGCCTCCTCCTGCAGCTCGACCGTCTTGGCGCGGTACTCCTTGGTGTCGTCCTTCGCCGCTCCCTTGAGCTGCTCGGCGATGTCGTGCGCCTCGGCCCGCAGCCGGTCCGCCTCGGTCTCCGCCTCGGTGCGGATCCGCTCCGCCTCCTCGGCGGCGGACCTGGTGGTCTGCTTGGCCTCCTCGGAGGCCTTGTTCAGCACGTCCTCGGCGGTACGGGCAGCCTGCGAGAGCTGGGTGGCGGCCTCCTCGGCGCTGACCGTACGGGCCTTCTCGCCGGCCTCCGCGACGATCCGCTCCGCCTCCGCGCGGGCGTCGGCGACGAGCTGCTCGGCCTCCGCCCGGGTGGTCTCGGCCTCCTTGGTGGCCTCGCCGACCAGCCGGGCGACCTGCTCCTTGGCCGTGCGGGTGCGCGTCTCGTTGGCCGCCTCCGCGCCGGCGAGCGCCTTCGACGCCGACTCCTCGGCCTCCGAGATCAGCTTCTCGGCCTCGCTCCGCGCCTTGCGCAGGGCCTCCTCGGCCTCGGCCATCCGCTCCTCGGCGGACCGGCTGAGCTCGGTCGCCCGGCGGCGCGCGGTCTCCGACTCGGTGGCGGTCGAGGTGCGCAGCTGCTCGGCGTGGTCGGTGGCCTCCTGGGCCTGCGTGGACGCGGCGTTCAGCAGCCGCTCGGCGTCGGCGCGGGCCCGGCGCAGGATCTGCTCGGCCTCCGCGCGGGCCGCCTCCGCGTCGCCCTGGAGCCGCTGCCGGGCCTCGCCGGTGAGCCGCTCGGCCTCGGTCCTGGCGGCCGCCAGGGCCTGCTCGGCCTCGGCGCGGGACTCCTCCAGCAGCCGTCGGGCCTGCTGCTCCGCGCGTGAGCGCAGCTGCTCCGCCCAGGCCACGTTCTCGTTGACGTGCGACTCGACGGTCTGCCGGCGCTCGGCCAGCTCCTGGTCGAGCTGCTGGCGCCGGTTCACCGCCTCCTGGTGCAGCTCGGCCTGGAGCCGGGCCGCCTGCTCCGCGTGCTCCTGGAGGATGCGCTGGGTCTGCGCCCGGGCCTGGCCCAGTTCCCGCTCGGCGTCCGCACGGATCTGGTCCGCCTGCACCTGGGCGTTGCGCAGCAGCTGCTCGGCCTGGTAGCCGACGTCCCCGCCGTCGAACGCGGGCCGGGACATGATGGTGCGCCGCGCCTCGTGCAGCTTGGCGCGCAGCACCTCGACCTGGTAGCCGAGGTCCTCGGCGTGCTGGATCGCCTTTTCCCGCTCGGTCTTCAGCCGCTTCATCTCGGCTTCGAACCGAGTGAGGTGGTCGACGTCAGCCGCCGGCTCCCGCTCCTGGCTCTCGTAGCCCCGCACTGCGCGGTCCCATCCGTCCCCTGGTCGCAAGTCTGGCCAAACGAGCTCCGTCCATACGCCGAACGGGGCCCCCGGGGAAATGGTGTCAGATCAACGGCGGAGAAGGGGCGTCTGCCCTGTGCTCGCCCCCCGAAACCCGGACCCCGGAACGCGGCCGCCGCTGGGTGGGCGGCGACCGCACCCAACCCTACCGGCCCCTATGTACGCGGGTCAGTGCTCCGACGACTCAACGGGGGCCGAAGTGACGAGTTCGGTCAGCACACCGTGGCAGTCCTTGGGGTGCAGGAAGGTGATGCGCGACCCCATGGAGCCGCGCCGGGGCTCCTCGTAGAGCACCCGCACGCCCTTGCCGCGGATGTCCGCGGCGTCCGCGTCCACGTCGGCGGTGCCGAAGGCGATGTGGTGGACGCCCTCGCCGTTCTTGGCGAGCCACTTGGCGACGGTGGAGTCCTCCCGGACCGGTTCCAGGAGCTGGAGGTAGGAGGCACCCCCGTCCGAGGTCTCGTTGATCTTCAGCATGGCCTCGCGCACTCCCTGCTCCTCGTTGATCTCGGTGTGGAACACCTCGAAGCCGTAGGTGGCCCGGTAGAACTCGACGGTGGCGTCGAGGTCGTGGCAGGCGATCCCGATGTGGTCGATTCGCGTCAGCATGCTGCCAGTGGAGCGCTCCCGGGATGGTTACGCAACGTGCGCGCGATCACACCGGCGGGCCGGTGACGGGGTGGCCGGCGTCTCAGTACATTCGAGGTAAACCCTCGTTCACTCCTCGGCTGTGCAGGCCGGTAAGGGGATTGCACCTCATGGCATCTGCAACGAACAGCTCGGTGATCGTCGCGGGCGCGCGCACGCCCATGGGACGACTGCTGGGCTCCCTCAAGTCGTTCTCCGGAGCCGACCTCGGCGGCTTCGCGATCAAGGCCGCCCTCGACCGTGCGGGCATCGGCGGCGACCAGGTCCAGTACGTGATCATGGGGCAGGTGCTCCAGGCCGGGGCAGGGCAGATCCCGGCGCGCCAGGCCGCGGTCAAGGCCGGCATCCCGATGAACGTCCCGGCGCTCACGATCAACAAGGTCTGCCTGTCCGGCCTGGACGCCATCGCGCTGGCCGACCAGCTCATCCGGGCGGGTGAGTTCGACATCGTGGTGGCGGGCGGCCAGGAGTCCATGACCAACGCCCCCCACCTGCTGCCCAAGTCCCGGGAGGGCTACAAGTACGGCGCCGTCGAGATGCTCGACGCGATGGCCCACGACGGGCTGACCGACGCCTTCGAGAACATCGCCATGGGCGAGTCCACGGAGAAGCACAACACCCGGCTGGGCATCGCCCGCGCCGACCAGGACGAGATCGCCGCCCTCTCCCACCAGCGGGCGGCCGCCGCGCAGAAGAACGGCGTCTTCGAGGCCGAGATCACCCCGGTGGAGATCCCGCAGCGCAAGGGCGACCCGGTCCTGTTCAGCAAGGACGAGGGAATCCGCGGCGACACCACGGCGGAGTCCCTGGGCAGGCTGCGCCCGGCCTTCTCCCGAGAGGGCACCATCACCGCCGGCTCCTCCTCGCAGATCTCCGACGGCGCCGCCGCCGTCGTCGTGATGAGCCGCGCCAAGGCCGAGGAGCTGGGCCTGGAGTGGATCGCCGAGATCGGCGCCCACGGCAACGTGGCCGGCCCGGACAACTCCCTGCAGTCCCAGCCGTCCAACGCCGTGCAGCACGCGCTGGGCAAGGAGGGCCTGGGCGTCGGCGACCTCGACCTCATCGAGATCAACGAGGCCTTCGCCGCGGTCGCCGTGCAGTCAATGAAGGATCTCGGCGTGTCCACGGAAAAGGTGAACGTCAACGGCGGTGCCATCGCGCTGGGCCACCCGATCGGCATGTCCGGCGCCCGTCTGGTGCTGCACCTGGCGCTGGAGCTGAAGCGGCGCGGCGGCGGAGTCGGGGCGGCCGCGCTGTGCGGCGGCGGCGGCCAGGGTGACGCGCTGATCCTGCGGGTACCCAAGGCCTGAGCCCCCGTGTTCAGCAGTCAGTAGGCCGGTACGTCAGTACGTAGTTTCCCGGCGCCTCCCGTGGCGCCGTCCCTCGGATCGGAGCTGGAATGCAGGACGTCTC
This sequence comes from Streptomyces sp. MS06, assembly GCF_047200655.1. Classification (NCBI taxonomy): domain Bacteria; kingdom Bacillati; phylum Actinomycetota; class Actinomycetes; order Kitasatosporales; family Streptomycetaceae; genus Streptomyces; species Streptomyces sp. MS06. Next base: position 56,616 of record NZ_JBJZOJ010000021.1, on the reverse strand, counting down.
CTCACTGGTGGCACAGGCCAGGGAAGGCCGGCCGCGGGCGGTGGCCCGGCTGATCTCGCTGGTGGAGGGCGCGTCCCCGCAGCTGAGGGAGGTCATGGCCGCGCTGGCCCCGCTGACCGGGAACGCCTACGTCGTCGGTCTGACCGGGTCGCCGGGCGTGGGCAAGTCCACCTCCACCTCCGCCCTGGTGACGGCGTACCGCAGGCAGGGCAGGCGGGTCGGCGTCCTGGCCGTCGACCCGTCCTCGCCGTTCTCGGGAGGCGCGCTGCTCGGCGACCGGGTGCGGATGTCTGAGCACGCCTCCGATCCGGGCGTCTACATCCGCTCCATGGCCACCCGCGGTCATCTGGGCGGACTCGCCTGGGCGGCACCGCAGGCCATCCGGGTCCTGGACGCGGCCGGCTGCGACGTGATCCTGGTGGAGACGGTCGGCGTCGGGCAGTCCGAGGTCGAGATCGCCTCCCAGGCGGACACCAGCGTGGTGCTGCTCGCCCCCGGTATGGGCGACGGCATCCAGGCCGCCAAGGCCGGGATCCTCGAGATCGGCGACGTCTACGTCGTCAACAAGGCCGACCGGGACGGTGCCGACGCCACCGCCCGCGAGCTGAACCACATGCTGGGCCTCGGTGAGTCACGTGCCGCCGGGGACTGGCGCCCGCCCATCGTCAAGACGGTCGCCGCGCGCTCCGAGGGCGTCGACGAGGTGGTCGAGGCGCTGGAGAAGCACCGGGCGTGGATGGAGGAGCGGGGCGTGCTCGTCGAGCGCCGCCGGGCCCGCGCGGCCCGCGAGGTGGAGACGATCGCGGTCACGGCGTTGCGGGAGCGAATCGGCGACCTGCACGGCGACCGGCGGTTGAGCGCGCTGGCGGAGCGGATCGTCGCCGGTGAACTGGACCCGTACCGGGCCGCCGACGAGTTGGTGGCGGGCCTGACGCAGGGCTGACCCCACCGCCCCACCACCCTTCCGCGCGGTCGGGGGCGCTCAGGGCCGCCCGCCCCCTGCTCGGGGCGTGGCGCCCCCGTCCGGCCGTTGGTGGGGCCGGGCGCTCACCGGCTCCGGCCCGGGTCGCGGCCGGTGAGCCGCCACGTGCGGTTCCCTCCGGCGTCCCGCGCCCTGCGCCGGAGGGGTGCCCGGCGGGCCGGTGCCCGGGAGCAGGGCCCCTCGGTTCCACGTGTGTCCTCCGGCGCCGCGCGTACCCGGCGCCGCGCGTACCCGGCGCCGCGCGTACCCGGCGCCGCGCGTACCCGGCGCCGCGCGTACCCGGCGCCGCGCGTACCCGGCGGCGCCGGAGCCACGCCCGCTCCTCGGCGCCGCGCGCCCCGCAGCCGCAGTCTCCCGCGTGCCTGCGGGCGGCGCCCGCAGGGGCGGCACGCGCAGGCACGCGGGATCGCGGGCTCATGTGCCTCAACCGAGGCCGCGCTGCCCCCGCAGGTGCTCCGCGATGGGCTTCAGCGCCTTGTCCAGGTCCGTCAGGGACTCGGGGGAGAGCAGGTCGATGAAGTGCCTGCGCACCGATGCCACGTGATGGGGTGCGACGTGCTGCATCGTCTCCAGGCCGTGGTCGGTGAGGACCGCGTACAGCCCGCGCCGGTCGGACTCGCAGTTCTCGCGGCGCACCAGGTTGGCGTTCTCCATGCGGGTGATCTGGTGCGAGAGCCGGCTCTTGGACTGCAGGGTCGCGGAGGCGAGGTCGCTCATTCGCATCCGGAGGTTCTCCGACTCGGAGAGGTTCACCAGGATCTCGTAGTCGTTCATTGTCAGGCCGAACGGCTGCAGGTCTCTCTCGAGCTGGTGCATCAACAGCCTGTTGACTTCCAGGTGGGTGCGCCAGGCGCACTGCTCCGCGTCGGTCAGCCAGCGGGTGGCCGTTTCGGTCTCCATGAATGAAGTCTACCTAAGAAGTTGAAAAGCTAACTAATGAAGGTGGTGTGACGGCGTGCATGCGTTCGATGTCACACTCCGCAGACTACCGCTCACAGCCCGGAGTGGCGCCGGGGATCCCCCGGCTGTCCGGGAAGGTGCGGTGCCTCCGGCCGCGGTCCCCCGTGCCGTACGCCCCGCCGGTGCCGGGTACCCCGACCGTGCCGGGATCACCCCCGTGGCCTGCCCGGCCGTCGCTCCCCCCGGTCGGCCGGAGCGGCATCGCATCCTCCCCGGTGAACCCGGAACGGGTCCCTCCGCGGAGGTGCCGCCCGGGTGCGTCGTCCCATGTGGGCCGCCCGGCGTACCCGCCGGGCGCACGTCGGTGCGGTGAGGGGGCGGTGGCGGACGGTCGGCCCGGCCGGTACGCGCCCGCCGAGCCGCCCCGATCGGCGGCCCTCCGAGCGCGGCCGGCCCCTTAGACGCGGCTGCGGACTCTCCGGTTCCGCTGAGTGCGGAAAAACCTGACACGATCGACCGCTTGAGTGCCGGACTTGGCTGAAAAGTGAGCAGATTGCCTCAGTGAACGGTCGGACCTCGGCCCGTGAAGGTGTCGGAACTCACGTCGAAGGCCCGGTCGGCGGCGATCGCCCCCGTTCGGGCGCCCGACCGCCATCCGGTCGCTCGCGTGCAGAGGTGAATGAAGCGGGGAACGGACAAGGCGCACCAAACGGCCGCGCCCGATGCCGCGGACCCCGGCCGTCCCGCAGCGGTCGATCATCTTCCCCTTGCGGTGGAGCCCGGGGTTCCGCCGGAGCCCGGGGTCCACCGGGTTCCGCCGGTGCCCGCCAGGCTCCACCGGACTCCGCCTGACTCCGCCGGACTCCGCTGGAGCCCGCCGGGCGACGCTGAGCCACACCGGACTCCGCTCGGCCCCGGCCGGAGGTGTCGCCGCCGCCCGCTCCGAGGAGTGTGCGGAACACCACCCCCGTTCTCGTCGACTCCGCCGGTGTCGCGGCTACCCCTCTCCCGGGTGCGCCCGACCGTTTGCCACAATGGGAGAACGTTTGTGCACACGTTCACAAACCCGGACCCGCGCCGCCCGCTGTTTCCCCGGGCATACGACCGGCCCCGACCCTTCCTCCACCCCTCGACTCCCCGAAGGTGACCCGTGGACCTCAAGACAGCCACCGCCCTCCGCCGCCTCCGCCTGGTCTCGGCCCCCGAGGCCGTCTCCTTCCTGATCCTGCTGCTGTGCTCGGTGCTGAAGCGGACCACGGACTTCAACGCGGTGCCCGTGATGGGGGCGGTGCACGGCATCCTGTTCGTCCTCTACGTGCTCTTCTGGGCCGACGCCTGGAACCGCACCAAGTGGCCCCTGCGGACCGCGGCGCTCTACTTCGTCCTCTCCGTGCTGCCCACCGGCGGCTTCTTCGCCGAACGCCGCCTGCGCCGCGAGTCCGAGGACGCGGTGACCGCCTCCCGTGCCCCCGAGGAAGGAGTCGTCAGCGCATGATCGTCGCCTTCTCCGTGACGCCCCTCGGCGTCGGCGAGGACGTCGGCGAGTACGTGGCCGACGCCGTCCGGGTGGTCCGAGAGTCCGGCCTGCCGAACCGGACGGACGCCATGTTCACCTCCGTCGAGGGCGAGTGGGACGAGGTCATGGACGTGGTCCGGCGCGCCGTCGCCGCCGTGGAGGAGCGGGCGCCGCGGGTGTCCCTGGTCCTCAAGGCGGACATCCGCCCCGCGGTGACCGACGGACTGACCTCCAAGGTCGCCACCGTGGAGCGCCACCTCGCCCCCTAGCCGCCCCGCGGCCGCGCCCGCCGAGGCGCCCGCGGGGCGCGTCGGCCGCCCAGCCGGCTGGCCGCCTCCCGGTCGACACGCCCCGGGCTCTCCACTTTCGTGAGGGAGAGATCGCTTCGGTCTCTCCCTCACCCCGCTGGAGGGCGATGGGCGGCCGCAGGGCTGGGGGACCGAAGTGCGAGACGGGGCTGACCGGAATATGACCGGCGGGTAGGGTCTGCTGACGTGCCGAAGCCTCTCAGCCTCCCCTTCGACCCCATCGCCCGCGCCGACGAACTGTGGAAGCAGCGCTGGGGGAGCGTGCCGTCCATGGCCGCCATCACCTCCATCATGCGGGCGCACCAGATCCTGCTCGCCGAGGTCGACGCCGTGGTCAAGCCGTACGGACTGACCTTCGCGCGCTACGAGGCGCTGGTGCTGCTCACCTTCTCCAAGGAGGGGGAGCTGCCGATGTCGAAGATCGGGGAGCGGCTCATGGTGCACCCCACGTCCGTGACCAACACCGTGGACCGTCTGGTGCGGTCCGGTCTGGTGGACAAGCGCCCCAACCCCAACGACGGCCGCGGCATCCTCGCGTCCATCACCGACCGGGGCCGCGAGGTCGTCGAGGCGGCCACCCGCGACCTGATGGCCATGGACTTCGGGCTCGGAGCCTACGACGCCGAGGAGTGCGCGGAGATCTTCGCGATGCTGCGTCCGCTGCGGGTCGCGGCGAGCGACTTCGACGAGGCCTGACCCGGGGCAAGATCTCCCGGAACGGGCGGTTACTCTCGTTCGCATGAAGAAGAGCGTGCTGACCCGCTACCGCGTCATGGCGTACGTGACCGGTGTGCTGCTGGTCCTGCTGACCCTCGGCTGCATCGCCAAGTACGGCATCGACATGGACGGGGCCGACGGCTTCGTCAAGGTCGTCGGTATCGCGCACGGCTGGCTGTACGTCGTCTACCTGATCTTCGCATTCGACCTCGGCTCCAAGGCGAAGTGGCCGGTCGGCAAGCAGCTGTGGGTGCTGCTGGCCGGGACCGTCCCCACGGCGGCCTTCTTCGTCGAGCGCAGCATCACCCGAGAGCTGGAGGCCGGGGCCGCCGAGGCCGCTCCGGAGCCCGCGCAGGCCTAGGGCTTCGGGACCCTCCGAGGCCCGGGCCTCGGCGGGCCTGCCCATGCTCCCCGGCTGCCCGTCCTCCCGGGCCTGCTGCCCGTCTTCCCGGGCCTGCCGAGGCCCGCGGTTCTCCGGGGTCCGTCAGGGCTTGGGGGCCCGCGCCGTGCGGGGCCGGTCCGCGGGACCTGCCCGGGGGTGCCGCGTACCGCCGAGCGGGCGCTCCGGGCGCTTCGCGTCCCCCGTCTGCCTCGGTGGATCCGGACGCGGCAGGAAAGTCGCCGCACCCGTCAAAGGCACGTATCCGCAGGTCGCACGGGGGTGGCGCCCGCAGAAATACTGGGGCGTCCTAGTTAACCGCCGTGAACCGTCGACATTTACTAGGACGTCCAAGTAAATTTGGGGGTATGGACGCTGACGCCATCGAGGAGGGCCGCCGACGCTGGCAGGCCCGGTACGACGCCGCACGCCGGCGCGACGCTGACTTCACCACGCTCTCCGGCGACCCCGTGGAGCCGGTGTACGGACCCCGGCCGGGGGACGCGTACGAGGGCTTCGAGCGGATCGGCTGGCCCGGGGAGTACCCCTTCACCCGCGGTCTCTACCCGACCGGCTACCGAGGGCGCACGTGGACCATCCGGCAGTTCGCCGGGTTCGGCAACGCCGAGCAGACCAACGAGCGCTACAAGATGATCCTCCGCAACGGCGGAGGCGGCCTCTCGGTCGCCTTCGACATGCCGACCCTCATGGGGCGCGACTCCGACGACCCGCGCTCGCTCGGCGAGGTCGGGCACTGCGGGGTCGCCATCGACTCCGCCGCCGACATGGAGGTCCTGTTCCGGGACATCCCGCTGGGCGACGTGACCACCTCCATGACGATCAGCGGGCCCGCGGTGCCCGTCTTCTGCATGTACCTGGTCGCCGCCGAGCGGCAGGGAGTGGACCCGTCGGTGCTGAACGGCACCCTCCAGACGGACATCTTCAAGGAGTACATCGCCCAGAAGGAGTGGCTGTTCCAGCCGGAGCCGCACCTGCGCCTGATCGGCGACCTGATGGAGCACTGCGCGGCCGGCATCCCCGCCTACAAGCCGCTGTCCGTCTCCGGCTACCACATCCGCGAGGCCGGGGCGACGGCCGCACAGGAACTGGCGTACACCCTCGCGGACGGCTTCGGCTACGTGGAACTCGGGCTCAGCCGCGGACTCGACGTCGACGTCTTCGCTCCCGGGCTCAGCTTCTTCTTCGACGCGCACGTCGACTTCTTCGAGGAGATCGCCAAGTTCCGGGCGGCCCGCCGCATCTGGGCCCGCTGGATGCGGGACGTCTACGGGGCACGCAGCGAGAAGGCGCAGTGGCTGCGGTTCCACACCCAGACCGCCGGTGTGTCGCTGACCGCCCAGCAGCCGTACAACAACGTCGTGCGCACGGCCGTCGAGGCGCTGGCGGCGGTGCTCGGCGGCACCAACTCGCTCCACACCAACGCCCTGGACGAGACCCTGGCGCTGCCCAGCGAGCAGGCCGCGGAGATCGCGCTGCGCACGCAGCAGGTGCTGATGGAGGAGACCGGGGTCGCCAACGTGGCCGACCCGCTCGGCGGCTCCTGGTTCATCGAGCAGCTCACCGACCGGATCGAGGCCGACGCCGAGAAGATCTTCGAGCAGATCAAGGAGCGCGGTCTGCGGGCCCACCCCGACGGGCGGCACCCCATCGGCCCGATCACCTCCGGCATCCTGCGCGGCATCGAGGACGGCTGGTTCACCGGCGAGATCGCCGAGTCGGCGTTCCGCTACCAGCAGGCGCTGGAGAAGGGCGACAAGAAGGTGGTGGGCGTCAACGTCCACACCGGATCGGTCACCGGCGACCTGGAGATCCTGCGGGTCAGCCACGAGGTGGAGCGGGAGCAGGTGCGGGCGCTCGGCGAGCGGCGCGTGCGGCGCGACGACGCCGGGGTGCGCTCCGCCCTGGACGCCATGGTGGCCGCCGCGCGGGACGGCTCCAACATGATCGGTCCGATGCTGGACGCGGTGCGCGCGGAGGCGACGCTCGGCGAGATCTGCGGGGTCCTGCGGGACGAGTGGGGCGTCTACACCGAGCCCCCCGGCTTCTGAACCCCACCGCCTCGCCCCAGGCGCGTCACGGCCCCCGTTGGACCTTGGGTTCGACGGGGGCCGCGGTGTGCGGGCGGCCGTCTCCGCCCGGAAGCGGGTAAAGGCAGGGTAAAATATTGCGTTCCTTTGCCCCCTTTTTGGTCTGACTCTGTGATCTTGGTGGGGTTTTTTTGACCTGCCCTTGAAGCATTGATCATGACATTGTCGTGACGTAAGCGGCGCCGCCGGTTCTGGGGGTGAGTGGCGGCGCATGCAGTACGGGGGGTTCGCGGGCGGGGGAACCGACTCATCTGTCATGCCCATGATTGGCGGTGCCGACCAGTCACGAGACGGATGGGCAGACCTCCATGCGATCGTTCAAAGACGTCGGCAGACGTCGACGACGCCTACGCGATGCCGTGACACGAGGCATCGGCGGGACGGCACTCGTCACCGCGGCAGCCGTACTGACCAGCCTGGTGCACGCGGTGCCGGCCGCGGCGGCCGACACCGAGCCCGAAGACACCGGCTACTGGCGCAACAGCATCGGTGAGGTGCCGCGGCTCGACCGCTGCCTCGCCGGGGTCGCGCTGCACTACGGCGGCGCCCACATGAAGGCCAAGGCCATCGAGGGGCTGACCGGCACAGCCGACGAACTGCGCGCCGTCGTCGGCGACATCGGCTGGATCGGCATGTACCCGCTGGGTATCGCCGGGGACGAGGACAGCCAGGCCGGCCGCGACTACAGCAACCGACTGGATGCCCGGACCGAGGCACTCAACGCTGCCAACGCGCCGTACGTCAAGTCTGCCTTCGACAGCGACGACATGCAGTGGCATGCACCCGAGTTCGGCGCAGACGTACGCCAGTTCACCCTGTTCACCCAGCCGGCCATGGCTGGCAGGCTCGGGTGGGACGGACACTCCAACGCCGGCCCGGCCGCCATCGCCCGGGCCAGGGACATCGCTGCCGAGGTCGACGGCCAGGACAACTGGAACGACGCCGCCGCGGCGAACATGCTCATGGACTCCGCGCTCAACGTCACGGAGTACTCCCGTGGCACCACCGCCAGCGACGTCGCCGCCTACCTGAGACACGGCGGATTCCTCACCGAGACCCCGGTCCAGGGCACCGCCGAGTACCGCATCGAGGTCGAGGCGCTGAAGCAGGCCTGGGCCGGCTGCGACAGCCAGAACCCGGTCGACGCCCGGCGCGTCCTCAACGCCCCGCTGATGACCGCGATGACCGAGTGGGAGGCCGAGTACGCCTCCCAGGCCGCACCGCGCGCCACGATCGTCCAGGCCGAGGCGGACGCCGCGCAGGCCACCCGCGAGGCCACCGACAACCTGATCGAAGCCGTCGGACAGGCCTGGCGCGTCGAGCAGATCCTCACCTGGCGCAAGTACTGGCAGGACAGGCTCGCCGCCGACCCCGAGGCGCTCGGCCAGCCCGAACAGGCCCTCTACGACCAGGCCGACACCGACCTGGCCGACGCCCGCGGCAAGGTCGCCGCCCTGGTCACCTCCGCCGACCAGCACGCCGCCGACGCCGCCGACGCCGCCGGCCGGGCCGCCACCGCCCAGCAGGAAGCCTGGGCCATCGCCGACACCGACAACGTGCCGCGCGGCCGCGGCCTGATGTACGCCCAGCAGTCCGTGCAGGTCGCCCGCGCCTCCAGCGCCGCGGCCCAGGCCGCCGCCAAGGCGACCCGGACTGCCCTGAACGCGGCCGACGCCACCGTCGCCGACAGCGCGACCCTGCTCGCCCGGGCGCAGACCGAATCGCACGCGGTGAACACCGAGTTCCGCCGCATCGCCGCCGAGGAGGCCGCCGCCCAGGCGAAGGCCGCCGCCGACACCGCCGACGCGCAGGCCCAGGCCGCCGCCGACAGCGCGACCGGCGCCGGCGACGCCCAGGCGACCGCCGAGGCACAGGGCGAGAAGGCCCGCCGGGCCGCCGCCTCCGCGCAGACCCAGCGCGCCACCGCGGAACTCGAACACGCCACCGCCGTCGCCTCCCGGGCCACCGCCGCCACCGAGCGGGCCAAGGCACAGGAGGCCGAAACCCGGGCCGCGTCCCGGCAGACCGCCGCCGAGCAGGCCAGGAACTCGGCCCGGACGGCCGCCGACACGGCCAAGGACAAACGCACCGCCGCCGACGCCAAGGCCGAGGCCGCGGCCACCGCGCGTAAGGCCGCCGCCGCCGCGCTGCAGCGCAAGCAGGCCACCGCGGCCCGCGCCGCGGCACTCCAGGCGGCCGCCACCGCCGCCGAGGGCACCGAGACCGCCGCCGAGACCCGTACCGCCGCCGACCAGGCGCAGGCCGCCGCGACACAGGCCGCCACGGACGCCGCCGGGGCCCGGACGGCGTCCCAGGCGGCCACCGATGCCGCGGTCACCGCGCGCTCTGCGGCCACCACGGCCGAGGCCGCCGCCGCCCGTGCCCAGGCGGACGCCGACGCGGCGTGGTCGGACTACCTGGACGCCACCGGCGCCGCAGCGACCGCCCACGCGGCCGCCGCCACCGCCCTCGACGACGCCCAGGACGCCGCCTTCCGCGCCGGAAGCGCCGCCAACGCAGCGGACAACGCCACCGAACTCGCCAAGAAGGCCGCCGCGGACGCCACCGCCGCCGGTTCCGAGGCCGACGCCGCCGTCGCGACCGCCGCCACCGCGGCCGGCCGCGCCTACGCCGCCGGCCAGGCCGCACTCGCCGCCCGGGACAGCGCCGCCCAGGCCGTCGCCGCCGCCGATGAGGCCGTCGCGGTCGGCACCCCCTACCGCGAGACCGACACCTCGGCCGCCTTCGCCGTGCTCGCCGGGCAGTCCTCCAAGACGCTCGCCGAGCAGCAGGCCGCCGCGGCCGAAGCCAAGGCCGCCGAGGCCGCCACAGCAGCCGAGGCAGCGCAGAAGGCCGCCGACCAGGCCTCCGGCGACGCCAAGTTCGCCGCCGACGCCGCCTCCGCGGCCGCCGCCGACTCGGCGCGCGCCGCCCGGGCGGTCTCCCGGGCCCAGGCCTCCGCGGCCTCCGCGGCTGCCGCCCAGAAGGCGGCCCGCACCGCCTCCGAGGCCGCTGCCGACTACGCCGGACAGGCCGGCACCGATGCGGCCAGCGCCCGGCTCACCGCCAACGAGGCGGCCACCGAGGCCACCCAGGCCGACCGCGAGGCCACCGAGGCCGAACGGGACGCCGTCAGCGCCGGCGAGTCCGCCGAGCGCGCCGCCGGCGCGGCCGGGGACGCAGGGAACACCGCCACCAGCGCCGAGGAGGACGCTCGGGCCGCGGAGGCCAAGGCGGCCGACGCGGACGCCGACAGCGCCACCGCCGAGGACGCCGCCGCACAGGCCGAACAGGAGCAGCGCGAACAGAACGAGGCGGACCGGCGCGCCGCCCTCGAAGCGGGCAACACGCCCATCGCGGGCGGCGCCCGCAACTGGCCCGCCCTCCGCGGGCGGGCACAGCAGATCCTGCTCGACCAGTGCGGCCAGACCTGCGTGGACGAGTACCGGGACGGACTCGCCGCGGTCTCCGTCGACCTCGTCGAGTGGACCGCCGACCAGGGCGGCCGACTGCTCCTCGACGAACTCGGCGTCCAGCAGGTCAAGGACTGCCTCGCCCTCGACGGCACCGAGAACTGCCTCTGGGCCCTCGTCGACATCCCCGCCTCCTCGCTGATCGTCGGACGGGTCCCCGCCCTCGCCGAGGCCATCGAGAAGACCAGCACCGGCATCCGCCAGGTCTTCATCGACGCCTACGACGCCCAGCGCAGGCTCACCGAACTCACCGACCTGGTCAGCACGGTCCGCTCCACCCCCCGCCGCGACCAGTGCGTCGCCGGAGTCGCCCTGCACGCGGGCGGCGCCGAGATGAAGGCCAAGGCCATCGAGGGCCTCACCGGCACCGACGCCGAACTGCGCGCCGTGGTCGGCGACATCGGCTGGGTCGGACTCGAACCCCTCGGTCAGGCCGGCGACCGGGACAGCGCCGCAGGCCGCGCCTACAGCGACCTCCTCGCTGCCCGCGAGGCCGGCCTGGAGGACGCCAACCGCCCCTACGCGCTCAGCTCGTTCAGCGACGACATCACCCTCCACCCGCCCGAGTTCGACGCCCGGGTCCTCCAGTTCACCCTGTTCACCCAGGAGGAACTGGCCGGACGCCTCGGCTGGGACGGCCACAGCAACGCCGGCCCCGACGCCATCGCGCAGGCGAAGGCGATCACCGCGCAGAACGACGGCAAGGACTCCTGGAACGACTTCGCCGCCGCGTGGATGCTGCGCGACGCCGCACTGCACAACACCCGCTACTCCGGCGGCACCACCGCCACCGACGTCGCCTCCTACCTCCGGCACGGCGGTTTCCTCGTCGAGGGCCCCGCCCCCGACTCGGCCGAGTTCCGCATCGAGGTCGAGAACCTCAAGCAGGCCTGGTCGTCCTGCGACCACCAGGACCCGGTCGACCCGCACAACGCGCTCGCCGAGGTCGTCTCCACCGCCACCACCGAGTGGAACGCGGAGTACGCCGCCCAGGCCGCCCCGCGCGCGGCGATCATCCAGGCGGAGGCCGACGCCTCGGCCGCCACCCGGGCGGCCACCGACAACATGATCGAGGCCGTCGGCCAGGCCTGGCTCGCCGAGCAGATCCTGCTCTGGCAGAAGTACTGGCACGACCTGCTCAAGGCCGACCCGGACAACATCCTCAAGCCCGAACAGGCCCTGTTCGACCAGGCCGGCACCGACCTTGCCCGCGCCCGCGGCAAGGCCGAGGCGCTCGCCGCCTCGGCGCAGCAGCAGGCCGCCGCAGCCCAGGACGCCGCCACCCGCGCGGCCACCGCCCAGCAGCAGGCCTACGACATCGCCGACGCCCGCCACGAGCCCCGCGGCCGGGGTCTGAGCTACGCCCAGCAGTCGGTCCAGGTCGCCCGCGCCTCTGGCGCAGCCGCCCAGGCCGCCGCCAAGGCGACCCGGACGGCCGGCAACGCCACCGACGCCACCGTGTCCGACGTCCGGACGCTGCTCGCCCTGGCGCAGACCGAGACCCACGCGGTGAACACCGAGTTCCGCCGCATCGCCGCCGAGGAGGCCGCCGCCCAGGCGAAGGCCGCCGCGGACAGCGCCGACGAGCAGGCCGCCGAGGCCGAGGCCAACGCGGTCAAGGCGAAGGCTGCGCAGACCACCGCTGAACAGGAGGAGGAGAAGGCCCGCAAGGCCGCGGCCACAGCGCAGAGCCAGCGCGCGGTCGCCGAAATGGAGCGCGCCAACGCGGCCGCCTACCGGGCGACCGCGGAGAACGAACGCGCGAAGGCGACCGAGGCCGAGGGACGCGCACAGGAGCAGCGGTCCGCCGCGGCTGCCGCCTTGTCGGCCGCGGACGCTGCGGGAACGACCGCGTCCGACCGCCGGGAGTCCGCGGAACAGACAGAGGCCGAGGCGTTCCTGGCCCGCGACCGGGCCGACCGCGCGGAGAAGGAGCGTGACTCGCTCGCTGCCCGCGCCGCCGCGCTCGAGGCGGCTGCCGCCGCAGCCGAGGGCACGGAGGACGCCACGGAGGCGCGCCAGGCGGCGACCGACGCGAGAACGGCCGCTGATCAGGCCGCCACCGCTGCCGGCCTGGCCCGCTCCGCCGCCGACGACGCCACCGCCGCCGCAGTCGCGTCCCGGACCGCGGCGACCCAGGCCCAAGGGGCGGCCGCCCGGTCACGGGCCTCGGCGGACTCCGCCTGGGCCGCGTACCTGACGTCGGCGGGAGCCGCCGCCAGTGCCCATGCGGCGGCTGCCGAGGCGATCGATGCCTCCGAAGCGGCGGCCCAGAACGCCGGGAACGCCGAAGCCGATTCCCGAACCGCCTCCGAGGCCGCGAAGACCGCCAAGACCGAGGCCGAGGCCGCCGAGGGCGAAGCCGCCGAGACGGCCAGGTGGGCCGCGGAGACGGCAGGCCACGCCTACGCCACCGCGGTGTCGGCGGCAGCGGCACGGGACACGGCCACCCAGGCCGCGGCACCGGCCACGGAGGCCGTCGCGATCGGCATGCCCTACCAGGAGACCGATTCCTCGGCCGCCTTCGCCGTTCTCACCGGGCAGAACGCCTTGAGCCTGGCCGAGCAGCAGGCCGCGGCCGCCGAGGCCAGGGCGCTCGAAGCGGCGGGCTTCGCCACCGAGGCGCAACATCTCGCCGAGCAGGCCGACGCGGACCGCAAGTTGGCCGCCGAAGCCGCTGCTTCGGCGGCCTCGGACGCCGAACGGGCCGCCCAGGCCGTGAAGCGCGCCCAGACCTCGGCGAAGGCGGCGGCGACTGCCGCGAAGGCGGCGCAGGTTGCCGCCGACCACGCCTCCGGCTACGCGCAGCAGGCCGGAGACGACGCCTTCTACGCCGGGTTCGCGGCGAACGAGGCGGAATCGGACGCGGCGGCGGCCGACAACGCGGCCGCCGAGGCCGAACACGACGCGGCGAGTGCACGCTCCGCCGCGACGGCCGCCGAGGCCGACGCGGTGACCGCACATGGCGTCGCAGACCAGGCCGACGCGGACGCCACTGCCGCCGAGGGCGCCGCAGCGAACGCCGAGGGCGCCGCCGAGGACGCTCAGGCAGCCGCCGACCGCACTGAGGCAGAGGAGCGCGCACGACTCGAGGCCGAGAACGCGGCGCGCGCGGACGCCGGAACGGTCGACGTCGGCGGCGACCTCACCGCCGAGGAAGAGGCGATCCTCCTGGAGCAGTGCGGACAGGACTGCGTCGACCAGTTCCGCAGCGCCAGGCAACTGGCCTCGATGGACGTGATCGACTGGGTCAAGGACAACGGAGCCGAGATCCTGCTCGAGGTCCTCGGAGTCAACGACGTACGGCGCTGCATCGGCTCGGGCGACATCGAGAGCTGCTTCTGGTCGATCATCGACATCGGGTCCCTGATCGTCGCGGTCGGCAAACTACCAGCGGTGAGCAAGGCGGTGGTGAAGGTCACGACCGGAATCGCCAAGTTCTTCGAGGAGTCGAGGACCGCGGCGAAGACGCTGAAGTGGCTGCGCAAGGTCATCTCGGACTACAAGGCCTCCGAGTGCCTGGTCCAAGGGGCCACCTCGGCCAGTACCAACGGCGCCCGGGCCATGGTCAGCAGCGCCGTGTACCGCCCCGCGGGGGGTCATGTCGCGCTGCTCACTGCCGGTTTCGGCAGGGCTCCGTTCGCGGCCGGCGGCAAGAAGTTCTGCGGCATCAAATGGGTCTCCATGGTGGACCAGGATTGGGCGGTGAAGGGCGCACACATCAACCTGAAGAACGGCAGGGAGGTCCGCATCTTCATGGACCACAACGGTCAGCTCGCAGGCGAGGCCATCAACGTCACGGCGGGGCTCGCCTCCAAGGCCGAGATCGATGCGACCATCGCGGCGATCAAGGCCACCCCGGCCCTGCGAGCCGACTTCATCGCCAAGGCGACCGAGGCGATGAACATCATGAACACGCCGCTGGAGAAGGGTGGAAACTGGGGGATGGCACAGAACAGAGCCGCCGAGATGGCTCGCCTGATCCGACTCCTGAAGAAACTGGGGTGATCCCTTGCTCGGCGCGGAAGCGATCGCACAGGCACTGGTGACCGGCACGTTCCTCGGGGTCGGGCCCGGCACGTCGGCGAAGGTTGCCGAGACGCTCCTCGGCGACCATGTGCGTCAGCTGCACGGCAGCAAGCCGCACCGCTACCTCCGGCTGGACTTCGGTCTGGTGGAGGTCACGTTCGGCGGCGAGCCCGACTGGGAATGCCGCTGGCTGGCCGTCCACACCCACCGGTTGGCGGAGATGCCGGGACTCGCCGGTGAATGCGCTGCCCGATTCGGGCTCGAATTTCCCGGACCGGTGACCTGGGGCCAGCTCACTCCCGCCGTCGGGGACAGTGCCGTGGCCGTCGATCAGTCGCCCTACGGTGCGCGATACCGGATTCCTGCGGTTTCCGCCACGGTGCATCTGTCCGCAGACGCAGGCGGCGGCGAACTCGGCCGTGTGGTCGAGAAAATCATGATCGGGGCCTGACCGATCCGCAATGACGAATTCCCGGCCCGATTCATCGGGCCGGGAATTCGTTGCGCCTGCGTCGAGCGGGCTTGGGCGCCCCGCATCAGAGCGTTCCGTATCAGCTCAGCTTCGCCAGCTGCGCCTTGATGGTCGCCTCCGGAATCGCGCTCTTCTCCGGCGTCAGCATGTTGACGCCGTAGAACGCGGCGATGACCCCGTCCTTGCGGACCACCGTGTACGTCATCGGCACGGACTTCTTCGCGACGGTCATCGTGATCCGGTAGCCGACCGCCTCGTCGCCGAGCGCGGGGTCCTTCAGCCGCTTCGCGTCCTTGTAGGTGAGGCCGAGGGTCTTGAAGCCCTTCGGGCACTTCTCCAGTGACGTGCGCAGGTCGGACATGACCTGCTTGGCGTTCTTCTCCGAGTGGGAGGCCAGCCACATCGAGCCGACCGTGGCGTTCTTCGCCTCCGAGGGCTCCAGCGAGCGGTGTTCCACGCTCACCGCCGGGATGTGGGTGTAGCCGCCGGCCAGGCTGGCCAGCGGCTGGCACTCGGCCTTGTCGGCCTTCATGTCCAGGCCCGCTTCCGCATCGGCCTCGGAAACCTGCTTGAACTCGTATCCCCCGCTCTTCCCGGAGAGCGTCGCCGTTTTCAGCTTCTGCGGGTCCAGCGCGCCGATCCGCTTCGCCTCGGCGGAGGCCTTTGCCGCCGGACTGGTCGGTGAGCTCTCGGCGGTCGGTGAAGCCTTTTCGTTCTTGGCTCCGTCGGTGTCTTTGTCGCTGCTGCACGCGGATACCGCGAGCAGTCCCGGCAGCAGGACGGCCACGGCAACGGCCTTACGTATTCTTGTGGTCATTCCTGACATTTCTCTTCGGTCGGAGCATCGGCGAATTGATCTTACCCAGGAAATCGGACGGCCGGGTTTTCTCCACCGCCTGCGTTCATCGATGCGGCGAACACCGCGCGCCACGGCCCGCGGCCGTGGCGCGGGGATCTGCGAGCAGCGCACTTCCGCGACGCCCGTGGACGCCCGGACGCGGGCGAACCGCTCGTGGCCCGTCGGGTCCGGTGGACCCTCCCGGTGGGAGTGGCGGCGGGACATCCCGCGTGCCGCCGGTGCGGCCGGGCCGCCCGGCGCCCGTGAGCGGCGAAGCAGGCGTCAGCCGGTTGCGGAGGTGGCGGACAGCCCGTTGAGCAGGAGCTGGGTGAGGTCCCGGGCCCACTGCGCGTCGACCACGGCGTCGCTCACCAGTGCGCGGTGGACGACCGCGCCGGCGACCACGTCGAAGATGAGGTCGGCGGTGCGGGCGGCCTCCACCGGGTCGTTCTCCCGCGGCAGTTCCCCGCGGCGCTGGGCGCGGGCGCGGCCGGCCAGGACCAGTCGCTTCTGGCGGTCCACGATCGACTCGCGGATGCGGGTGCGCAGGGCTTCGTCCCGGGTGGACTCGGCGACCACCGCCATCAGGCCGCTCTTGGCCTCCGGGTGGGACAGGATCGCCGCGAACTGCAGCACGACGCCCTCGATGTCGGCGGCCAGGCTGCCGCGGTCGGGCAGGGTCAGCTCGTCGAAGAGTTCCGCGACCGCGTCGACCACCAGCTCGTTCTTCCCGGACCAACGGCGGTAGAGCGTCGTTTTGGCCACTTTGGCCCGCGTCGCCACGTCCCCGAGGGTGAGTTTGGACCAGCCCAGCTCGACCAGCGCCGCCCGCGTCGCGGCCAGGATGGCCGTGTCCGCGGCGGCACTGCGCGGACGCCCGGGGCGTCCGGTGGCGGGGGTGCGGCTCTGCATGCGATGACGATAACCGGCCGTTCCCCGGCGTCGGTGAGGGAGATCACCGGGGCGGGGTGTCGCGGAGGCCGTCGGCGGTATTACGCTACGACTCGTAGCGAAAGCTCGTGGTGGACTTCCACGGGCGACGACCACTGGCGCGGGTGGGGACCCGGCGCCGACAGCACACCGCGGGACGGGCTCGGACCGGACCGTTTTCACGCACGGGCGCGGACGGGGGAGGATAGGCGTATGCAGCCACGGAACATGTCCATGAGCGGCGTCGTCGACCTCGCCGCGGTGAAGGCGGCCCAGGAGGCCAAGGCCAAGGCCGAGCAGGCGCGCGCCGAGGCCGCCCGGCAGGGTGGGACGGGGGCCGTCTCGCCGGCCGACCTCGTCGTCGACGTCGACGAAGCCGGATTCGAGAGCGATGTCCTGCAGCGCTCCGCCGAGGTACCCGTCGTCATCGACTTCTGGGCCGAGTGGTGCCAGCCCTGCAAGCAGCTCAGCCCCGTCCTGGAGCGGCTGGCCGTCGAGTACAGCGGACGGTTCGTGCTCGCCAAGATCGACGTCGACGCCAACCAGATGCTGATGCAGCAGTTCGGCATCCAGGGGATCCCGGCCGTCTTCGCCGTCGTCGCCGGGCAGGCGCTCCCCCTCTTCCAGGGGGCGGCCGGCGAACAGCAGATCAGGGAGACGCTCGACCAACTCGTCGAGGTCGCCGAGCAGCGCTTCGGTCTGACCGGCCTGAACGTCGACGCGGACGCCGCCCCGGGCGGCGACGCCCCGGCCGAGCAGCCCGCCGGCCCGTACGACGCCGCACTGAACGCGGCCGCGCAGGCCCTGGACGCGGGAGACCTGGCCGGCGCCGTCCAGGCGTACAAGAACGTCCTCGCCGACGATCCGGCGCACCCCGAGGCCAAACTGGGCCTGGCACAGGCGGAACTGCTCCAGCGGGTGCAGGGCCTGGACCCGCAGCAGGTGCGCAAGGACGCCGCCGAACGCCCGACCGACGTGCCGGCGCAGATCACCGCGGCCGACCTGGACCTGGTCGGCGGACACGTCGAGGACGCCTTCGGCCGGCTCGTCGAGACGGTGGGGCGGACCGCGGGTGACGATCGCGACGCCGCGCGGCGCCGGCTCCTGGAGCTGTTCGAGGTCGTGGGGGCCGAGGACCCGCGGGTGGCCGCCGCCCGGCGCGCGCTGGCGCGTGCCCTCTTCTGAGTCGGGCCGGGGCCCGCTCCCGAGCGGGGTGGTGACCCCGTTCTGAACGGTTGCTGAACGCCGGGCCCTGTGAGGCCCGGCTGAAAGTTCCGCCGCCCGTCGGTGACAGCGGCCGCGCTTTGCCAAAACTTGGCAATCGCGGCCGCTGTTACTTCCAGTAAGTCGACGGCGTCGACCTGTCGGACTCTGTCCGGCAATCAACGATTTTGTACCGGCCCCCAGTTGCACCCTGCGTCGCCGAACGGGCCCGCTGCGGCACGGCCCGGTTATCCGGCCGTTACTAGCGAGTAACGAACCCCCTTGTGCGGGCGGCGAGAATGCACCACGATCGGCGACGCTCGGTCCAATACCCGTACCCCGGCACCCGGTCGGGCCGCGGACATCCTTGGGTCCCCACCGAGCAGAGCGGGCGGCAGTGACGTCCGCTCTCGGACAGGGGGGTCTTCGCCCACCCGGCGGAGCCTGTCCAGCAAGGTTGTGCGTGATGCGTGTCAGGCGCGACCAGTGGTTGTCGCTCGGGGGTGATCGCCGGTGATCGGGGCGTTGTTGCAGCGCCGCCGAGCGCGGGTGCTCTCCTTCCCGAGGACGTCGCACTTCTCCCATCCCTGCCCGGCCGAGCCGCCGTCGAGGGGCGAGCCGGAGTCAGGCGATGTACGTCCGAGAAGGAGGAAATATGGAGTCCCAGGTGCGTGGCGGGACCAGATGGAAGCGGTTCGCTGTGGTCATGGTGCCCAGCGTCGCCGCGACGGCCGCGATAGGCGTCGCCCTGGCACAGGGTGCGCTGGCCGCGTCGTTCAGCGTGTCGGGGCAGTCCTTCAAGGTGACTGCCGACTCGCTGCACGGGGACGGCTTCTCCCAGTACGGGGCCATCGACCAGGGTTACACCCTGGCCGGTAAGAGCGCGATGCACCCCGTCGCCGTGTCGGCGTTCAACACCGCGCGGATCAAGAACATGTGCCAGTCCGTCGTCACGCCCAACGTTCCGGTGCTGGGTTCGGTGAGCCTGCAGCTGACCGCGGGCAACAGCAGTGACGAGGCGAAGCAGGTCCATGCCGAGAACCTGTACATCGACGTCGAGGACCTCGGCGCCGATGCCACGTTCAAGGGCATCGACATCGGTGTGGCCGGCGGGGACCTGAGCAAGGGCCCCAAGATGAAGCCGGGCGAGGTGAGCCAGCAGCGCGCCAACCCGTACGGCTTCGCCCAGCAGGCGACCTCGGCCGACCTCACCGGCGTCTCGCAGCGTGCGTGGGCGACCACCGCCGGCACCTTCAAGCTGCCGGGCCTGCACATGAAGCTCATGGCCGGCACGCACGAGTGCCCCTGAGCATGCTGTGACGGGCGGGGACGCCGCCGGCGCCCCCGCCTGTTCCCTCTCCGCTCCACTCCGTCTCCACCCCCACGCTCCTCGCGCCCCCCACGCGAGACCCTCACCACAGCTACGCCGCACCAGGGAGCTTTTTCCATGAGCGCCGAGACTCCTGCCGCCGCACCCGGCCAGTTCACCCGCCGGAGGCTGCAGTTCCGCGCCTGGCGGGGCACGCGACCGTTCTGGGCCGGCCTGTTCGTCCTGATCGGCGGTCTGCCGATCATGTACTTCCCTTACGCGCACCTGCAGCTCGGCCACCTCACGCTCGCGATGTCCACCACCGCGGGCGCCGGCTCCCTGATCATCGGCGTGCTGCTGGTCGTCCTGGGCATCAGCCTCTGGTTCCAGAGGCACGTGCAGGTCTTCGCCGGTGTCGCGGCGATCCTGCTCGGGCTGGTCTCCATCCCGGTGTCCAACTTCGGCGGCTTCGTCGTCGGCTTCCTCTTCGCCCTCATCGGCGGAGCGATGGCCGTGTCGTGGGCGCCGGGCGTTCCGCCGGAGGCGGAGCCGGCGGCCGCAGCGGAGGAAGCCGCCGGAACGGTCGACGGCGCCCCCGAGGGCGCGGCGGCCGAGGACCCCGACACCGCGGTACTCGCCCCGGCGACCGGGCCCGAGCCGGCGACCGGGCCCGAGCCGGCGACCGGGCCCGAGCCGGTGCACGGGCACGAGGCGGCGACCGAACACGAGCCCCAGCCGACGACCGAACACCAGCTCCAGCCGGTGACCGGGCAGGAGCCCGAGCCGTCGCACGCGCCCCACCCGGTGGATACCCCGGCGCAGGACGCCGCGGTGGAGGCGGGCGAGCCGAACGACCTGTCAGGAACGAGCCCGGCGAACGGGGCGAACGGGAGGCACAGTGCCGGCTGACGAGGTGACTCACGGGACGGACGCGGACGCGTCCCGGGTGAGGACCGGCCCGCGCCACGCGGCGCCCAGGAGGCCGCTGTTCACCAGGTTCCACATGCCGGCCGGCAAGGCGATAGCCATGGCGGCGATGCCGACGGCGGTCCTGATGGGCATGGGGTTCACCCCGACGCTCGCGGTGGCCGACGGCAACCCGTCGCCCTCCAACAGCCAACTGGCCGACGACTACAAGGACTGCGTCACCGCCCTGGACCAGGGCTCCGCGGACGCCTCGGCGACCCCGTCGCCCACCGCGTCGAAGAACACCACGGCGACGGACTCGAAGGACTCCGGGGGAGCCAAGAGCTCCTCGGGCGGTACGTCCGGGTCCAAGGCGAAGTCCTCGACGGGCGACGGTTCCGGCAGCAAGACCTCTTCGCCGGCTTCAGGTGCCGACGACAAGGCCGCGCCCCAGCCGTCCGCTTCGCCCTCCCCGAGCACCGCGGCCTCCGACGGCGGCTCCTCCGGCGGTACGTCCTCGGACGGCACCGCGACGCCGAGCCCGTCGCCCACCGAGACCGACAAGAACCTGCTGGAGACCGTCGGCGACGCGCTCAAGGACGTCGGGCAGGCCATCACCGACGTGTTCACCGGGGGCGGCGGTGACTCCGCCACCACGACCGGCGGGCAGACCCCCGCTCCCTCCGCCTCCTCCTCGCCCTCCGCGAGCACCGGCGCGGGCACGTCCGACACCGCGGACACGAGCACCGCCAAGGCCGCGGAGCCGACCGCGGGCAAGACTGCGGACCCGGTCCGGGACACCGCCCGCAAGGTCACGGCGAAGGTCGAGAAGACCACCGGCACGGCCACCAAGGCCGCCGGGGACACCGCCGGCACGGTCAAGGAGGCGGCGGCCGCCGCGTCCCCGAGCCCCACGGCGTCCACGACCGCGGACCCGGACTGCCAGGCCCAGGCCGCCACCGAAGCGGTGAGCGGCGTCGACAACAAGGTGGCGGTGGCGGACCACCCCTGGTACCTGGAGGCCAGTTCGCTGCTGCTGAAGGGCGCGGACTACCAGGGCGTGGTCGAGGTGAGGACCGCCGGCGGCAAGACCAAGAAGGTGCTCAAGTACGTCATCTCCGGCGGCACCGACATCGGCGACCTGCACCAACTGGTCAAGGACGACAAGATCGGCAAGACCTACCACGTGCAGGCGGCCAAGGGATCGACGTCCACGATCCGCAACGGCGACACGGTGATGTACACCGAGTCCATCTCCGGCAACCTCTTCGGGCTGATCCCGATCACGTTCAGCCCGGACAGCCCGCCGCCGCTGAACATCCCGCTCATCTACTTCACCCACGTGAAGGTCGTCCAGGCCGCCCAGTTCGGCGGCGACCTGCACATCCCCGGAATGCACGTCTACACCACCGACTGAGCATTCCCGCAGACCCGTTCGGGAGCCGCACAAGAGCTGAGGGCGCCCCCTCCAGGGGGCGCCCTCAGCCGCGTGCACCGGAGCAGTCCCGTTCCGGCCGGAGCGCTGCCGGCCGGACGGGCCGGCTTCCGCGCCCGGCCGGGGCGTCGTCGAGTTCGGCTGCGCGGTGCGGGAGGTAGACGGCGTTCCTCCCCGACAAGGCCCTGGAGGGGAACGCCGTCCGTGTCGTTATCCTGGTTCGACCAGGTACTTGACGCAGTCCACGACGTACTCGCCGTATTGGAGAGTCGTCCCGATGGCGTCCAGCCTCGCGTATTCCTCGAGGGAAAGCGAGGCATCTGCGGCGCAGTTGATCGCTCTCAGCAGTACTCGGAACGCCACGTCCGGGGTGCAGGCTCGTGCGCAGTCGATGAGCGCTGCCCGCACCTCAGTCTCCAGAAACCGTGCGGCTTCGATCTCGGTGACGACCGGGTCGAGGACAGCCCTACCGTCCTCCGCGTCGGGCCCGCTCAACGGGCGGCCTTCCGTGCTCGCCGACAGTCGAGCATCACACAGGTCGACGACGGTCCGCGTCCACTCGGCTCCTCCCCCCAGAGATTGCAGGCACGGCATGTACGGGGCACCGGCGTACCACAGCACCTCCAGCGTCTGCGAGGGAAGGATTCTGAGAGCCCGCGCGTCACGGCGCACTGCCAGGGCCTCCTCTTCGGCGACCGGCTCCTCGAGGTGCCGGGCGACTACGTCGGCCGCTGTGGCCCCTTCGTGGATCCAGTCCTGGTGGAAGAACCCCATCACCCACGAGACACCGAAGTCGAACTCCGTGAAGCGTGGCATGGACCCCACCTCCTCACTTCGGGTAGCACGTCTGCACGTAGAAACCACCCTTGTGGCCCTTGGCGCGAACGAGGTTGATGCAGTAGCTGTTGCCCGCGACCTTGACGGTCTCATCCGGGTGGTAGGCCTTGCCTGGGTCGTCAGGCGGTCAAGCGGGCCGTACCAGTTGTTCCAGCGCCTCCATGACGTGGTGCTCGCCAAACCCGAACCGCCTGCCGAGTGCCTGGTAGTGGCTGTACTGCTCCTGGGTGAGGTACGGGGCCGCAAGCGTGAGCAACCGCAACAGCAGCCGGAAGCCCAGGTCGGGATCCACGTCGGTGACGACCTCCTCCACGGCGCCCAGCGCACTCGCACCGGGAATCGCATCCCAGTGCGGGCCGATGGCCGCTTCTCTCAGAAGCGGTGTCGCCTCCCGCAGCGCCCGCAATGCGGCGTCCCGGAGATCGGTCCGGACAGGTACCTCGGCATGGTGGTAGTGCGGGGCAACGCCCCTCAGGCGCTCTTCGCACACGTCTTCGATCAGTCGGAGCCAGTCTCGTGCGTCGAGACCGAGGTGGTCGATGTTGTAGCCCCGGCCCGAGGCGGACAACCACAGAGCGGTGATCGTCTCGGCGCGCAGTGAGGAGTCGATCAGGCGGCGTGCGTCCGCGAGCAGCAGTGCCGCGGCCGAGCCCGGGGTTTGGGCGCTGTCGTCGGCGGCCGCGGCCTGCCGGACACGTTCGCGTGCGGTGTCCTCCTGCCAGACTCCTTCGAACCACGCCGTGAGCCCTGAGAGACCGAAGTCGTCCGACGCGTCACGCCGCGCCGTGTCGATGGGCGGCCACAGTACGTTCAGTCCGTCGTACACCAGCGGTCCCGGCCAGCCGAGTGCGGTGTCCAACGCCATGAGGCGGTCGTACTGTTCCTTGCCGACAGGTACGTCGTACACCTTCAGCACGCGCAGGAGGAGCCTGAGCCCAAGGTCGCCGTCGCCTTCACGGGCGACCGCCTCCAGTGATTCGGCAACCGCATCAGGTGGCAGGCCGACGCGGTCGTTCTCTGCGACGGCGCGGGCCAGCGGGTCCGCGGATGCGCGGATCTCCGCGGCGACGGCCTCGCGTAGTCCCTCCTCCGCGATGACCGGCCGAACGAGCCAGTGCCCGGGATCCGGCTCACGGTTGTGCTCCGGCCAGCTCTCCGCGAGTCGACGCAGCCAGCCGCGGACGCCCGACTCGTACTCCGCCGGATCAAACTGCCCGTGCGTGGCCGCGAGCCACGCAGTGCGGATGACCCCGTCCGGCAGGGCGGAGTCCAGCAGACAGTGCACATCTACGCTCAGCTCGAGCGCGCCCTCGCCCTCACAGACAGCGGCCACTTCGGACGCGAGACGCAGTGACTGCGCCGCGTCGGGAGCCCTGGCCGTCGCGGACAGTTTCCGGGCGAGTGCGCTGAGGCCGAAGTCGTCCTCGTAGAAGCTGCCGTACTGCTCACGCTGTCTCGCCATGAGAGTGCCCCCTGCCTCCGGAGACTGCTGGGTGGGCCCGTGTTCTTGCCTGGACGGGCCCACCCAACGTGGATATAGGTCGTTCACGCCACGTGTCTCGATGCACGCCGAATAGGTGCCCGTTACCTGGGCAAGGGGGGAGGGCTTGGACACGATGACGCCCTCGTGGCCGTTCTTGCCGGGCAACCTCTTGAGGACTGCTCGGCCCTCGTTCCCCGCAGTCTCCGCGGGGCCGCTCCCCCCGTTGCGCCGCTCTGTCGTGCACCGGGACACGTGCGGACTGGTCAGGTCCGTCCGGGAACGGTCACCACCCTAGGCACACCCAAGATCCACGGACAAGAGCATTTCCCTGAACAGCGGTTACCGACGGTTGCGGCGGTCGCGAGAGTGACCGGCCGACAGCTGTGCGCACCTTGTGAGGTGCACCACCCCCGTCGGGTCGGCGCGGGCGCTCGGCCTCCTCCGTGCGTGAGGGGCGAAGGGGGCCGCCGTGCCGATGCCGCACACACCACCGAGGGCACCCCTCGGAAGGGGTGCCCTCGGTGGTGTATGCGGAAGCCGTGGCGGAGTCGCCCGGGTCAGTCCCGTTCGCCGCTGCCCAGGTGGTGGACGCGGACCATGTTGGTGGTGCCGGGGACACCGGGGGGCGAGCCGGCCGTGATGATGACGGTGTCGCCGTTGTTGAAGCGGTTCAGCCGGACGACCTCCTGGTCGACCAGGTCGACCATCTCGTCGGTGCTGTTCACGAACGGCACCACGTGCGACTCCACGCCCCAGCTCAGCGCGAGCTGGTTGCGGGTGCTCTCCTCGGTGGTGAAGGCGAGGATCGGCTGGGTGGCGCGGTAGCGGGACAGGCGGCGGGCGGTGTCGCCGGACTTGGTGAAGGCGACCAGGCCCTTCGCGCCCAGGAAGTCGGCGATCTCGCAGGCCGCACGGGCCACCGAACCGCCCTGGGTGCGCGGCTTCTTGCCCTGGACCAGCGGCTGCAGGCCCTTGCTCAGCAGCTCGTCCTCGGCCGCCGAGACGATCTTCGACATGGTCTTGACGGTCTCGATCGGGTACGCGCCCACACTCGACTCGGCCGACAGCATGACCGCGTCGGCGCCGTCCAGGATCGCGTTGGCCACGTCGGAGGCCTCGGCGCGCGTCGGCCGCGAGTTGGTGATCATGGATTCCATCATCTGGGTGGCCACGATCACCGGCTTGGCGTTGCGCCGGCACAGCTCGATCAGGCGCTTCTGCACCATCGGGACCTTCTCGAGCGGATACTCCACGGCCAGGTCGCCGCGCGCCACCATGACGCCGTCGAAGGCCATCACGACGGCCTCCATGTTGGCCACCGCCTGCGGCTTCTCCACCTTGGCGATGACCGGGACGCGGCGGCCCTCCTCGTCCATGACCTTGTGGACGTCGGCGACGTCCCGGGCGTCGCGGACGAAGGACAGGGCGACCAGGTCGCAGCCCATCCGCAGCGCGAAGCGCAGGTCCTCGACGTCCTTCTCGCTCAGCGCGGGCACGTTCACGGCCGCGCCGGGCAGGTTGATGCCCTTGTGGTCGGAGATGACGCCGCCCTCGATGACGATCGTCCGCACCCGCGGCCCGTCGACCTCGGTGACCTTCAGTTCGACGTTGCCGTCGTTGATGAGGACCTGGTCGCCCTTGGTCACGTCGCCGGGCAGGCCCTTGTAGGTGGTGCCGCAGATCTGCTTGTCGCCGGGCACGTCCTCGGTGGTGATGACGAACTCGTCACCGCGCTCCAGCTCGACCGGGCCCTCGGCGAAGGTCTCCAGGCGGATCTTCGGGCCCTGCAGGTCGGCGAGGACGCCGATGGCGCGGCCGGTCTCCTTGGACGCGGCGCGGACGCGGTCGTAGCGTCCCTGGTGCTCGGCGTGGCTGCCGTGGCTGAAGTTGAAACGGGCCACGTTCATGCCGGCTTCGATGAGGGCGACGAGTTGCTCGTGGGAGTCGACCGCGGGGCCGAGGGTACAGACGATTTTCGAACGGCGCATGGGGCGATCCTATCGGTTTGTATCGCTGCGGAATATTCCGGCTGGCGGAAGCTACAAATGAGGAACCGGGTGCTCAGGTGGGCTCAGTCGTGCTTTCCGACCAGCGCGTAGGTCTGTGTCGCGATTTCCAGTTCTTCGTCCGTCGGTACCACGGCCACCGCCACCCGCGCACCCGCGGGCGAGATCAGCCGCGGCCCGTCCGCCCGCGCCGCGTTCAGCTCGCCGTCCACGGCCAGCCCCAGCCCCTCCAGGCCCGCCACGGCCGCCTCCCGCACGGGCGCCGCGTTCTCCCCGACCCCCGCCGTGAAGGCCACGGCGTCCACCGTGCCGAGCACCGCGCAGTAGGCGCCGATGTACTTCCGCAAGCGGTGGACGTAGATGTCGAAGGCCAGCCGGGCCCGCTCGTCGCCCTCGTCGACGCGGCGGCGGATCTCCCGCATGTCGTTGTCCCCGCACAGTCCGATCAGCCCGCTCCTCTTGTTGAGGAGGGTGTCGATCTCGTCGGCGGACATTCCGCCGACACGCATCAGATGGAAGATGACGGCCGGGTCCAGGTCCCCCGAGCGGGTACCCATCACCAGCCCCTCCAGCGGGGTGAGGCCCATGGAGGTGTCCACGCACCGGCCGCCGCGCACGGCGGAGGCGGAGGCCCCGTTGCCCAGGTGCAGCACGATGACGTTCACCTCTTCCGGCGACCTGCCCAGCAGCTCCGCCGTCGCACGGGAGACGTACGCGTGCGAGGTGCCGTGGAAGCCGTAGCGCCGGATGCGGTGCGCGTCGGCGGTCTCCACGTCGATGGCGTAGCGGGCGGCCGACTCGGGCATCGTGGTGTGGAACGCAGTGTCGAAGACCGCCACCTGCGGCAGGTCCGGGCGCAGCGCCCGGGCGGTCCGGATGCCGGTGAGGTTGGCCGGGTTGTGCAGCGGGGCGAGGGGGATCAGCCGCTCGATCTCCGCGAGCACGGTGTCGTCGATCACGGTCGGCTCGGTGAACCGCCTGCCGCCGTGCACGACCCGGTGCCCGATCGCGGCCAGCTCCGGGGAGTCCAGCCCCAGGCCGTCCCGGGCGAGTTCCCCGGCCACGGCCTTCAGCGCGGCGTCGTGGTCGGCGATCGGACCGGTGACCTCCCGGGTCCCGGTGCCCGCGGCGAGCGGGGTGTGCTTCAGACGGGAGGTCTGCTCGCCGATCCGCTCGACCAGACCCGCCGCCAGCCGGCTTCCGTCGCGCATGTCGAGCAGCCGGTACTTCACCGACGAGGAACCGGAGTTGAGGACGAGGACGCGGGTCGCGGTCACTGCTGCGCCGCCTTCCGGCTCGGGGCCGCCAGGGCGTACTGGGCCTGTATCGCCGTGATGGCGACGGTGTTCACGATGTCCTGGACGAGGGCGCCCCGGGAGAGGTCGTTGACCGGCTTGCGCAGACCCTGGAGCACCGGCCCCACGGCGATGGCGCCGGCCGAGCGCTGCACGGCCTTGTAGGTGTTGTTGCCGGTGTTCAGGTCGGGGAAGATCAGCACGGTGGCCTGCCCGGCGACCTCCGATCCGGGCAGCTTGGTCGCGGCGACGGTCGGCTCGACCGCGGCGTCGTACTGGATCGGCCCCTCGATCTTCAGGTCGGGCCGGCGGCCGCGCACGATCTCGGTGGCCTCCCGCACCTTGTCGACGTCCGCACCGGACCCGGAGGTGCCGGTGGAGTACGACAGCATCGCGATCCGCGGCTCGACGCCGAACCGCGCCGCGGTCGCCGCCGACTGCACGGCGATGTCGGCGAGCTGCTCGGCGTCCGGGTCGGGGTTGACCGCGCAGTCCCCGTAGACGAGCACCTTGTCGGCCAGGCACATGAAGAACACCGACGACACGATCGAGGCGTCCGGGTCGGTCTTGATGATCTCGAACGCGGGCCGGATCGTCGCGGCCGTGGAGTGCACCGACCCCGACACCATCCCGTCGGCCAGGCCCTCCTGCACCATCAGCGTCCCGAAGTAGTTGGCGTCGGACACGACGTCGTAGGCCAGCTCCACGGTGACCCCCTTGTGCGCCCGGTACAGGGCGTACTGCTCGGCGAAGGAGTCGCGCAGCGAACTGGTGGCCGGGTCGATCAGCTGGGTGTCGTTGAGGGCGATACCGAGGTCGGCGGCCTTCTTGCGGATCTGCTCGACCGGCCCCAGCAGGGTCAGCTCGCAGACGCCGCGCCGCAGCAGCACCTCCGCCGCGTGCAGCACCCGCTCCTCGGTGCCCTCGGGCAGGACCACCCGGCGCAGGTCCGAACGGGCCTGCTCGAGCAGCTTGTGCTCGAACATCATCGGCGTCACCCGGTCGGTGCTCGGCGCCGACACCCGCTTCAGCAGGCCGGCGGTGTCGACATGCCGTTCGAACAGGCCGATCGCGGTCTCCGCCTTGCGCGGGGTGGCCGCGTTCAGCTTGCCCTCCAGGGCGAACAACTGCTCGGCGGTGGGGAAGCTGTAGCCGGGCACCGAGACCACGGGGGTGCCGGGGGCGAGCCGGGAGGCGAGCGCGAGGATCTCGTCGCCGGGCCGCTCGTCCAGGGTCAGCAGCACCCCGGCTATCGGCGGGGTCCCGGCGTTGTGCGCGGCCAGGGCGCCGATCACCAGGTCGGCGCGGTCGCCCGGCGTCACGACCATGCAGCCCGGGGTCAGGGCGCTGAGGAAGATCGGCAGCATCGCCCCGCCGAAGACGAAGTCCAGCGCGTCCCGGGCCAGACCGGCGTCGTCGCCGAGCAGCACCTCCCCGCCGAGCGTGTGGGTGATCTGCGCGATCGTCGGTGCCGACAGGGCGGGTTCGTCGGGAAGCACGTAGCAGGGCACCGGCAGCCGGTCCGCGAGCCGCCCGGCGATCTCGTCGCGGTCCTCGCGGGCCACCCGGTTGGCCACCATGGCGAGCACGTCGCAGCCCAGCCCGTCGTAGGCGCGGAAGGCGTTGCGGGTCTCGGCGAGCACCGCCTCCGCGGACTGCTTCCGCCCGCCCACGACGGGGATCACCGAGGCGGCGAACTCGTTCGCCATCCGCGCGTTGAGGGACAGCTCGTCCGGGAGCTGGGTGTCGGCGTAGTCGGTGCCCAGGACCAGCACCACGTCGTAGTCCCGCGCCACCAGGTGGAACCGGTCCACCAGCGTGGACAGCAGCTCGTCCGTGCCCTGCTCGGCCTGGAGCGCCGAGGCCTCCGGGTACGTCATGCCGTACACCGTCGCCGGGTCCTGGGCCAGCCGGTAGCGGGCGCGCAGCAGCTCGAAGAGCCGGTCGGGCCCGTCGTGCACGAGCGGACGGAAGACACCCACCCGGTCGACCTGCCTGGTCAGGAGCTCCATGACCCCCAGTTCGACGACCTGACGCCCGTCGCCGCGGTCGATACCGGTCACGTACACGCTGCGCGTCACGTGTGATCTCCGTTCCGTCTCCGTCGCTGCACGAAAATCGCCCACCGAGGTGAGCAGAATCCTCTTGACAGTACCCCTGGGCACAAGTAAGGCGCCCGCCAGGACGTGGTCGTACCGGGGACGTGAAAGAATCGACCCGGCTCACCGGTACCCACAGCGAGCAGGAGACAGAGCACGATGCGCATCGGAGTCCTCACCGCAGGCGGCGACTGCCCCGGGCTGAACGCCGTCATCCGATCGGTCGTGCACCGCGCGGTGACCCACTACGGCGACGAGGTGATCGGCTTCGAGGACGGCTACGCGGGACTGCTCGACGGCCGCTACCGCACCCTCGACCTGAACGCGGTGAGCGGCATCCTCGCCCGCGGCGGCACCATCCTCGGCTCCTCCCGCCTGGAGCGCGACCGGCTCCGCGAGGCCTGCGAGAACGCCCCCGACGTCGCCCGCGAATTCGGTATCGACGTGCTGATCCCGATCGGCGGCGAGGGCACGCTGACCGCGGCCCGCATGCTCTCCGACGCGGGCCTGCAGGTGGTCGGCGTCCCCAAGACCATCGACAACGACATCTCCGCCACCGACCGCACCTTCGGCTTCGACACCGCCGTCGGCGTCGCCACGGAGGCCATGGACCGCCTGAAGACCACGGCCGAGTCCCACCAGCGGGTCATGGTCGTCGAGGTCATGGGCCGGCACGCCGGCTGGATCGCGCTGGAGTCCGGCATGGCCGCCGGCGCGCACGGCATCTGCCTGCCCGAGCGCCCCTTCGACCCCGCCCACCTGGTCAAGATGGTCGAGGAGCGGTTCGCCCGCGGCAAGAAGTTCGCCGTCGTCTGCGTCGCCGAGGGCGCCCACCCCGCCGAGGGCAGCATGGACTACGGCAAGGGCGAGATCGACCAGTTCGGCCACGAGCGCTTCCAGGGCATCGGCACCGCCCTCGCCCACGAGCTGGAGCGCCGCCTCGGCAAGGAGGCCCGGCCGGTCATCCTCGGCCACGTCCAGCGCGGCGGCAC
The DNA here is from genome assembly GCF_047200655.1 of Streptomyces sp. MS06. NCBI lineage: Bacteria > Bacillati > Actinomycetota > Actinomycetes > Kitasatosporales > Streptomycetaceae > Streptomyces > Streptomyces sp. MS06. The sequence continues at coordinate 26,399 of NZ_JBJZOJ010000021.1, read as the reverse complement.
CCCGACCGCCTACGACCGCGTCCTCGCCACCCGCTTCGGCTGGCACGCGATGGAGGCGGCGCACCGCGGCGACTTCGGCCGGATGACCGCGCTGCGCGGCACCGACATCATGATGGTGCCGCTGGCGGAGGCCGTCACCGAGCTGAAGCGGGTGCCGAAGGACCGGATGGACGAGGCGGAGTCGGTCTACTAGGGGTGACCCGAAGGCCCCGCGCGGAGGTTTCCCCGCACGCCCCGGGGTCCCGGTGCCGCTCTCAGCGGGGTGGGGCCCGGGAGCCGGTCGGGCTACTCGTCGGTGGCCGGGGTCAGGCCGTGGTGGAGGAGGGCGAGGACGCGGTCGGCGACCCGGTCGGGGTCGCCGCCCTGCTCGACGGCCGCCATGGCCGCCTGGACGGTGCCGCCGACGAGTTGGCCGGTCAGCGCCGACGTCGCGCCCGTCATGGCGGTGATCGCTTCTCCGAGAGGGGCGTAGTGCTGCCGGTGGAGTTCGTGGACGCGGGCCAGGCACTCGGGCGGAAGGTCGGCCTGCATCAGCGCCTTCGCCGGACGGTGGGCGCCCCGGGCGGCGAGGTGGAGTTCGGCGCGGACGAAGGCGTCGACCTGAGCGGCGGGTTCGTGCACGTCGGTGAGGGCCCGGGCGGTGGCGGTGTCGGCGGCGGTGAACGCCTCTTCGACGATGGCGGCGAGCAGCGCGGCGGCGGAGGGGAAGTACTGGTAGAAGCTGGACCGGGCGAGTCCCGCGCGGGCGCCGACCGCGGCCGGGGTGACGGCGGCGGCGCCCTGTTCGACGAGGACGTCGACGGCGGCCTGGATCAGCGCGGCGCGTTGCTGGGCACGGTGCTCGGCGACGGTGGCTGCGTTGATCTTCGGCATGGGGCGGGACGGCCTTCCGGTGACGGGTTCAGCTGAGGCGGCCGTCCCGCAGGTTCAGGACGCGGTCGGCCGCGTCCAGTATCTCGTGGTCGTGGGTGACCATGACGGTGGCGGTGCGGTGGGTGCGGGTCTGCTCGGCGAGCAGGTCGACGATGTCGCGGGCACGGGCGCGGTCCAGCGCGGAGGTCGGTTCGTCCACGAGCAGGACCTCGGGGGCGAGGACGAGCGCACGTGCGATGCCGACGCGCTGGCGCTCACCCCCGGAGAGCTGGTCGGGGCGCCGGTCGGCACGGGCCGTCATGCCGACGGCCTCGAGCAGCTCGTCCGCGCGGCGACGCACTTCCGCGGTGAGGCGGCCGGCGACGTGAGCGGTGAGCAGCAGCTGCTCACGTGCGGTGAGGGAGGCGAAGAGGTTGGCCTGCTGGAAGACGTAGCCGATGTGGCGGCGGCGGTGGGCGGTGCGCCGGTGTTCCTTGAGGGCGGTCAGGTCGACATCGGCGACGTGGACGGACCCGTCGCCGGGGGTCTGCAGACCGCCGGCGACCGCGAGGAGGCTGGACTTGCCCGATCCGGAGGGCCCGGTGACGGCGACGAACTCCCCCCGGGCGACGGCCAGGTCGACGTGGTCGAGTGCGGTGACGCGCTGCCGGTCGTGCCCCAGGTGCAGGGTGACGCCGGTCAGGCGCAGCACGGTGGACCGCGGCGGCGCCTCGGCGGTGTGCTCGGGTGCGGGGGCGGGACGGTTCGTCGGTTTCATCGGTCGGCTCCGAGTGCGCTGAGGGCCTGGATCTTGGTGATGCGGCGGATGGCGACGGCGGCACCGGCCAGTCCCAGTCCGATCAGCAGGACGGCGGCCAGGGTGACCTGGCCGGCCTGGAGGGAGAAGGGCGCCGACCCGTTCATGGCTCCGCCCAGGGCCAGGCCCGCCGCGGTTCCTGCGGCGGTGGCGGCGAGGAGGACGGTCGCGGCCTGGGTGAGGGCGTCGCGCAGGATGTAGCCGGTTGACGCGCCGATCGCCTTGAGCAGGGCGATCTCATGGCGGCGCTGAATGGTCCACACGGTGAAGAAGGAGCCGACCACCAGCGCGGAGATGGCGTAGAGGAAGCCGCGGATGAGTGCCATCGTGCTGGACTCGGCGGTGTAGCCGGGGGAGGCGGCGTAGGTGCCGGTCTTGCCGACGGTGTGCGTTCCCAGCCGGCGGTCGACGGCCGCGGTGTCGGCGCCGGGGGCGAGCTGCAGGGCGACGGCGGTCGCCTGGTGGGCGGCGGCGGCCGGAAGCGTGCCGGGCAGACCGTAGTGGAGTCGCTGCCACAGCGGCAGGGGCGCGTAGACGACTCCCACGTGTCCGAAGGAGGCGTGGCCGATCGTGCCGATGACGGTCAGTTCCGTCCCGGCCTGGCCGGCGGTGAGGTGGTCGCCGATCCCGACGCCTTCCTGGGTGATCTCCTCACTGACGAGAACACCGGTCGAGCCGTCGGACAGCGGTTTGCCGGACGACGGCGAAGGGGCCAGGAACCCCGTGGGCCGCACCCCCAGCACGGCCAGGTCGAGCTGCTTGCCGTCCGGGCCGCCGAGTTGGGCGTGCACCAGTTGCTGTCCGAACGGCTCGGCCCTGCGGACGCCGCGCTGTCCGGCCCACCGGTGCGCGGTGTCGGTGGTGACGGTGGAGCGGGAGAACAGCTCCCCCGTGGCGGACTTGTCGAAGGCGATGTGGGAGACCGGGAGGGCGCGCAGGGCGGAGATGCCGGAGTCCGCGAGGCCGCTGGCGAGTCCCGAGAGGATGACACCGAGGACGGCGATCATGCCGACCACGGCGGCGATGAGGGCGAACCGCCCGCGGGCGAAGCGCAGATCGCGCAGAGCGAGGAACACGGGAGGGATCCTTCGGTTCAGGCGCCGACGGCGGCGACGGTCTCGAAGGTCTCCACGCCGCCGCCCGTCCCACCGGTGGACGGCCCGTGGGCGGCGCGGAAGGCGTCGGACCTCGTCCAGGCCGTGAACGCCTCACGGGACGTGAAGTCCATGACCGCCACGTACGCCCCGCCTTCCTGCTGCGGGCGCAGCAGCCGCGCGCCGAGCAGTCCCGCCACCGGGGGCAGCGTCTCGCGCATGGTGGCCGCGAACCGCTCCTCGAACGCCGCCGCGCCGGCCGTGGGGACCGGTATCCGGTTCATGACCGTGTACATCCGACAATCACCTGTTCCATTCCAGGGCAGAGCGAAGACACCGGCAGGGTTTGCCGACGCCAGTGTCGGCATCCTAGCCGAGGTTGTCGACACTCCTGTCGGTAAGGGTGGTCGGGCGGTCGCCTCGCGCCGGAAACCGCACCGCAGACGCGGCCGGAATCCGCACCGCAGACGCGCCGGAAACCGCACGGCGGGTGCGTCGGCAGGTCGGCAGGTGTTCGTGGAGCGGGCGCGAGTGGAGTCGGTGTACCGCGGGGGCGTGGCGTCGGGGTGCGCTCCGCCGCGGATCGGCCGCGAGCCCTGCTCGGCCGGTCCGCTCGCCGCCTCGGTCCGCTCAGGCGGTCCGCTCGCCGCCTCGCTCAGCCGGTCCGCTCGCCGACCGCGGTCCAGAAGGTGTCCACGATCCGGTCCAGGAAGTCCCGCCCGGACCGGCTGGAGTCCCCGCTGCCGCCGCCCCAGCTCAGGGTGGCGGCCATGTGTCCCTGGTAGTCCAGGTGCAGCTCCTGCAGCACCTCCTCCAGCATGCGCCGGCTCAGCGGCGCGATCTTCCCCACCGGCCGTACGTACCCCTGCCAGCGCGTGCTCGCCGCGCTGCGCAGCAGTTCGGCGAGTTTCTCCTCCCGCCCGGTCACGGCCACGAAGTCCGGCAGCGCCAGCGCCAGCACCTCCGCCAGCGCCGCCGACTGGCGCTCGCTGCCGCGCCACGACCCGCTCTCCTCCATCCGCAGGTACGCGGGCAGGGCGACGCCGACCGCCCGGGCCACGTCCTCGGGTGCGACGCCCCGCGCGATGCGGTGCTCGCGCAGCGTGCGTGGCCTGCCGAGCAGCTCTCCGGGGGAGCACCACAGCACGCCCGCCAGCGCGGTCAGCTCCGGACCCGCGGGGGAGGCGATCCCGCGCTCCCAGGCGATCACCAGGTCGGGGCTGACGTGGAGCAGCCCGTAGGACACCCGCATGTGGTGGGCGACGTGCTCGGGGCCCATTCCGAGACCGGCGCGGAGGCGTCGGGCGGCGGGGGCGTTGAACGGGAGACCCGGCGGCGGCCCGGGCTGGTTCGGTGGAGCGGAGGGATGGCGCATCCGCGACAAGCTAGGGCAACGCCCGCTGTGCTGACTACGGTCGGTTCGCCCAGGAACACGTGTTGTGCGAACCTACGCTTCCGTAGGTAACGCGCCTTGACCTGCTCCGCCGTCGTCCCGGTGGCTACAGCAGGTGGTCGGCGTGGCCGGCCTTGATGCCGTGGATGAGGGCGCGGAGTGCCTCGCGGGAGTCGGTGAGGGGGTGGTCCTCCCGGCCGGCCACGGCGATGTAGGCGTTGCCGGCGGCGTCGGTGCCTATGCGGAAGCAGTTGGCGCCCTCCCCGCAGAAGGGCTTCTCCCAGGTGATGTCGGCCATGGCGGTTCTCCTAGAGGTCGGCGGCCAGAGTGTGGATGAAGTCGCGTCGGAGTACTGGCACGGGGGCAGTTGCTGTTCGGCCGGTCGCCGTCCCGGTGGCTACAGCAGGTGGTCGGCGTGGCCGGCCTTGATGCCGTGGATGAGGGCGCGGAGTGCCTCGCGGGAGTCGGTGAGGGGGTGGTCCTCCCGGCCGGCCACGGCGATGTAGGCGTTGCCGGCGGCGTCGGTGCCTATGCGGAAGCAGTTGGCGCCTTCGGCGCAGAAGGGCTCTTCCCAGGTGATGTCCGGCATGGTGCCTCCTCAGGGCTGGCGGGTGAGTTCATGAATGAAGTCGCGTGATGCTTCCGGTGAGAGCGATGCCGTCTCCATCCAGTCCAAGTGGGACCGGTACTTGTCCAGTTGTGACTGTCCGTGAGTGAACTCGGGTCCGTGGGCTGAGTCCAGCTCCACTGTGTCCAGTTGAGGCACGGGTCCCTCGGCGTAGACGACGGACTGCCCTGCGCCGGGGAAGGCCCCTGCCTTGAAAGGAATGACGCGCACGGTGATGTTGTCGTGCTCGGACACGTCGCACAGATGACTCAGTTGCGCCCGCATCACCTTCGGGCCGCCGAACTCCACGCGCAGGGCGGCCTCGTGGACGTAGCCGGTGTACGCGACGGGATGCTCGCGGTGCAGTACCTGCTGACGCTGCATGCGCTGCGCCACCCGCAGTTCGATCTCTGCGGCTGACAGGGGAGGGAGCGCGGCAGTGAACAGGCTTCGCGCGTATCCGTCGGATTGGAGTAGGCCTGGCACGTGCATGGCCAAGCCGGCGCGAATGTTTCTGGCGTTCCACTCCAGTTCCGCGATGTCGAGCAGTCCGGCGGGGAGTTGGCCACGGTATGCCTCCCACCAGCCGCGTTTCCGGTTACCGGCCATGTCGGCGAGGGCGTCGATGTACGCCTCGTCGCGGCAGGCGTAGTTGCAGGCCAGTACGCGGACCCGTTCCGGCGTGATCGCACGAACACCCGCCTCCATGTTGGACACCTTCGTGCGGTCGATCCCGAGCAGTCCGGCTGCGTACTCCGTCGTCACGCCTGCGGCGAGGCGCATCTTTCGGAGTTCTGCACCCACTCGTTTCTGTCGCTGCGTGGGGGTCGACCTCGGTGGCATCTGTTCGCTCCTCCAGCTGTTCCGGGCCAAGTCTGCCGTCAAGCTCGTGAGTTGGTCCAACTCTGGAGTGGTAATTGCCGCTGTGCGGTGGCAAAGAGCCACTGCTGTCTCTTACGGTCGGTGATGAGCCGCATACGACCAGGTGCAGTCGGAAGTGCATCGCGCGGGCCTGCCCGGAACCTCCTTCCCCGGGAGGGGCGGGTCCGCGCCGGGGAGACAGGCCACCGGCTGCCGCTCGGGTCGTCGGCTCGACCGTCGTCGCGCGCAACACCCGCGCGTTCGCGCACACCCGGAGGAGCCCGTCCATGAACGCACCCGTGACCGCCTCGGCCTGCCCGCTCTCCACCGATGACCACGGGACACCGCCACCGTCCCCCGACACCCTCGCCTACAGCCTCACCCTGCCCGCAGGACCGGCGAGTTCGGGGGTGGCGCGGGCGGCCACCCGCACCGCCCTGCGCACACACGGCCTCGCGGACATGACGAACGCGGCCGTGCAGGTCGTAGGCGAACTCGCCGCCTGCGCAGACCGGTTCACTCCGGGCTGCGAGGTGTACGTGTCGCTGCGGTACCGCGACGGGGCCCTGCGAGTGGTCCTTTACGACGGGCACCCTCGGCACGTCCACCCCCGGCTCTCCGCCGCCTGCGACGCGCGGAGGCGGGCGGCCCTGCGGGTGCTTGCGTGCGTGGTGCGGGCCTGTGCGGGGGAGTGGGGCTTCGGGGAGGCGCGTGAGCCCGGGGGAGGCACGCGGATGTGGGCGGTGGTGCCCTGGCGGGGAGCGCGGGCGTACGCGGGCAGGGGGTGAGCGGTCGGCTCCCGGGTCCGGGGTGCCCGCTCACCGCCGGTGACGCCGCCCGCGAAAACCCCTCGCGCGACCGGCGGATCGGGCCGAGACTTGTCCGATGGCCGACATGGACGCGTTCCGGGATGCCGTCGCCGCGTGGGCGGCGGGTGGCCCCGGCGACCCGGCGCGGGTGCTCGCCGACCGGCTCGCCGTGCGGACGGCCGTCCTGCTCGAAGGGCGGAGCGACGTCGCGGCGGTCGACGCGCTGGCCGCGATCCGCGGCCGGGACCCGGAGGCCGAGGGGGTCTGCGTCCTGTCGATGGGCGGTGCCATGAGCGTCGGGCGCCACGCCCGGCTCCTCGGCCCGCCCGGCCTGGGCCTCCGCCTCACCGGGCTGTGCGACGAACGGGAGCACCCCTACTACGTCCGCGCCTTCGAACAGGTCGGTGCGTCCCCGCGGGACTTCTTCGTCTGCGCGGCGGACCTGGAGGACGAGCTCATCCGCGCCCTGGGTGTGGCGCGGGTGGAGGAACTCGTCGGCGAGGAGGGCGACCTGCGTGCCCTGCGGACCTTCCTGCGCCAGCCCGCTCAACTGGGCCGTCCTCCGCAGCAGCAGTTACGGCGCTTCCTCGGGACGAAGAAGGGCCGCAAGGTCCACTACGGCCGGGTCCTCGTCGAGGCCCTCGACCCCGGCCGCGTCCCGGACCCGCTCGACGCGTTGCTCTCCTGCCTCTGACCGCCGGACCCACGTTGGCGGCCGACCGCGGCGAAGCCTGCCTGGACCGGTTCGCGGACCGGTGCCACGCCCTGCTTGCCGAGCAGGAGGTCGGCGTCTGCGTCTCCCGGTCCCCTCAGCAGGCGTGGTCCGCACGGGATTCACGCGGAAGGCCCCGGCGTTCACGTCGGGGCCGGATGCCTCCCGGGACTGTTCCGGCGTGCCCGTCGGAGTGGAGCGTCGACCTCGCCGCACTCCGCCCGGAATCGGAGATCGGAATTCACGCGGCGGCACCGGGCCGGGGTTTCCGGTGGCGGACGGAATCCAATCCGGGGTCCGTTTCCCTCCCCCACCTCAGAGGACGCTCAAGATCATTGCGCTCGGGCCGGGCACCTTGATTGACTCCTCGCACACCGACTGCTTCGCGGGCCGACCACCCGTGCAACGGTCGTGAAACGTACAACTGCCCGGATACTCCGGGTCTCGAAGGTGGGGGAACACCTTGAAGTCCAACCGCACCACCACGCTGGCCGCAACCGTCGTCGCGGCAGCGGTATTCAGCACCGGCCTCTCCGGTGCCGCCATGGCCGCCGACCGCACACCCTCGGCTGCCACCGACTCAAGTGCTCTCACGGTTGCGGCTGTCCGCGCCTCTGAGGATGCTTCTGCGGAGCCCTCGAGTGAGGAACAGGAACTCATCGATGCCCTGACCGTCATCGACGCGATGCCGGCAGGCGTCGCCGAGCAGGGGGACGCGGTGGTGCAGGCCTACCTGGCGAAGCACCTGCCGAGGAAGCAGAAGATCGCTCTGGCCGGCTGGTGGCAGACCACCAAGTGCGTTGCCGCGATCACCATGGCCGTGGCCAGTGCCGCCGTTCCGGCCGCGAAGATCCTCAAGCTGAAGGCGTTCATCAAGAAGGCCGGCAGCGTGAAGGAAGCCGCTTACCTCCTGATCCGCGTGGCCAAGGGCGAGGAGAAGCTCAGCGAACTCGGCGCGACGCTCGGCGGCCTCGCGGGTTCGATCATCGGAATCGACAGCATTGCCAGGCACTGCAGGTGAAAATGGGGGAACAATGACCAGCAAGCAGGAACTGACGGTGCTGATCACACCGGTGGGAGCCGAGGTTCAGCAGGAGTCGACGGCGCTGGCCGGCGACGGCCGGGACGCCAAGGCGATGTCCCGGCTGCGCAAGGCATCGGGGCTCGGACTGGCCGACGCCCGGGTGGCCTTGGAGTTTCTGACATCCGGCCGCCGGCTGCCGGTGGACTGTGCGCAGGCCCTGGCCAATCTGCGGTCCATGGATCCGGAATTGTTCACCGAGCTGAGTTCCCTGCTCGTCCGGGACGACACAACCGCCGCCATCAAGTTGCTGCGCGAGCGTACGGACGTGGACTTGGCCGGTGGCTACCACCTGATCCAGGAAATGGCACGGCAGAGAGGCTAGTTCGCCGGGCGCGGAGGTGGGGCCGGCACCGGCCGGTGCCGGCCGGTGCCGGGCGGTGTCGCCTCGGGCGCTCATGAGCCTGCCCGGTCCCTGCCCGAACAGCCGGGCCCGGGCAGTGCTTCTGCACCGCGCCGACAGGACTCCTCCAGGGGCCCGTCGGCCGCACGGATGGAAGTACTCCCCGAGTGGGCGGCCGAATCCGGACACCGGATTTCACGCCGGGGGCGAATGCCGTCCCGTGCCCCCGGCCCGCTCCCAGCGGTAGACCAGTTCCGGCCTGCCCACCTGCCCGTACACGGGGTTCCGGGCGGCGAGGCCGGTGCCCGCCAGGTGCTCCAGGTACCGCCGGGCGGTGATCCGGGAGATGCCCACCGCCTCGGCGAGCCCGGCCGCGGTCAGCCCGGCCTCCGCCGCGCGGAGCGCGTCCGTCACCCGCTCCAGGGTCGGCGCGCTGAGGCCCTTGGGGAGCGCCGCGGGGGAGGGGGCCCGCAGCGCGGCCAGCGCCCGGTCCACCTCGTCCTGACCGCTCGCCTCACCCGCGGTCGCCCGGAACTCCGCGTACCGCAGCAGCCGGTCCCGCAGCGTGCCGAAGGTGAACGGCTTCAGGACGTACTGCACGAAACCGAGCGACACGCCCTCCCGTACCACCGCCAGGTCCCGCGCCGACGTCACCGCGACCACGTCCGCGTGATGGCCGGCGGCCCGCAGCGACCGGGCCAGTTGCAGGCCGTGCACGTCCGGCAGGTGCAGGTCCAGCAGCAGCAGGTCCACCGGGGTGCGTTCCAGCACGCGGCGCGCCTCCGCGCCGGTGCGGGCCCGGCCCACGACGGTGAAGCCCGGCACCCGCCCGACGTACATCACGTGCGCGTCCGCGGCGACCGGATCGTCCTCCACGACCAGGACCCGGATCGGCTGCTCTCGACCGGTCGGGCTCGGCTGCCGTCCGCCGCCGGTCACGCCCGGCCTCCCGCCGCGGAGCACCCGGCGGCCCCCACCGTTCCCTCGGTTCCGTCGGTTCCGTCGGTTCCCTCGGTTTTCTCGGCGGCCCCCACCGAGTCCTCGGCGGCCGGTGCCGTCAGCGGAAGCCGCACCTCGAACTCCGCGCCGCCGCCCTCGGCCCGCGCCACGGTCAGCGCGCCCCGGTGCCGGTGCACGGCCTGCCGGACCAGCGCCAGCCCCAGCCCGCGCCCGCCCGGACCGGCCGGCTTGGTGGAGAAACCGCGCCGGAAGACCGCGTCGGCGCGGTCCGGGGCGACGCCCGCTCCGGTGTCGGCCACCCGCAGCACCAGGTCCGCGTCCTCGGTCAGCGCGGTCACCGTGACCCGCGCCGGAACACGGCCCTGCGCCGCGTCGACCGCGTTGTCGATCAGGTTGCCCAGGATGGTCACCAGGTCCCGCGCCGGCAGGCTGTCCGGGAGCAGTCCGTCGTCCAGTCCGCCGTCCTCGGACACCACCAGCTCCACTCCCCGCTCGTTGGCCTGCGCGGCCTTGCCGAGGAGCAGCGCGGCCAGCACCGGTTCGCCCACCGCGGCCACCACCCGGTCGGTGAGCGCCTGCGCCAGCTCCAGCTCGGCGGTCGCGAAGTCCACCGCTTCCCGGGCGCGGCCCAGTTCGATCAGGGAGACGACGGTGTGCAGCCGGTTCGCCGCCTCGTGCGCCTGCGAGCGCAGCGCCTGCGTGAAGCCGCGCTCCGAGTCCAGCTCGCCCATCAGCGACTGGAGCTCCGTCACGTCCCGCAGGGTGACGATCGTCCCGCGGTGCTCCCCGCCGGACACCGGTGAGGTGTTGACGGCCAGCACACGGTCCGCGGTCAGGTGCACCTCGTCGACCCGCGGGCCCGACGCCAGCAGCGCGCCGGTCAGCGGGGCAGGCAGCCCCAGGTCCGCGACCGACCTGCCCACCACGTCCTCCCCGGGGGCCACCCCCAGCAGCTCGCGCGCGCCGTCGTTGACCAGCGCGATCCGGTACCGCCCGTCGAGCAGCAGCAGCCCCTCCCGCACGGCGTGCAGGGCCGCCTGGTGGTAGTCGTGCACGCGGCTCAGCTCGGCCGCGTTCATGCCGTGGGTGTGGCGGCGCAGCCGCGCGTTGACGACGTACGTGCCGATCGCGCCCAGCGCCAGCGCGGCCCCCGCGACGCCGATCAGTGCCGCCACCTGGCCCTGCACCCGCTCGCTGATCGCCTCCACCCTGATGCCGGCGCTGACCAGGCCGATCACCCGGCCGTCCGGGTCGACGACGGGGGTGACCGCGCGGACGGACGGGCCGAGGGTGCCGGTGTAGGTCTCGGTGAAGGTCTCGCCGTGCTGCGCCCGGCCGATGTGACCGAGGAAGTGGCCGCCTATCCGGTCCGGGTCGGGGTGGGTCCAGCGGATCCCCTGCGGATCCATGATCGTGATGAAGTCGACGCCGGTGTCGTGGGTGACGCGCAGCGCGTACGGCTGGAGCTGCCGCGTCGGCGCGGCGGTGCCGATCGCGGCGTGTACGGAGGGCGAGTCGGCGACGGTGCGGGCGACCGCCCTGGCGTGGCGGCCCGCGGCCGCCTCGGCCTGGCCGCGGTCGCTGAAGTAGGTGAACAGCGCGTACCCGGCCACCACGACCGCGATCAGCACGGCCTGCATGGCGAACAGCTGCCCCGCCAGGCTGCGGGGTCTCGTCGGGCGGGGCAGGCGCATGGCGTCAGTGTGCCTCTCGGCGGGGGAGCGAACCACGCCAGTGTGCCGCCCTTCCCTCCCGGCGCGAACCGAACGAGGCGTGAACTCAATGAACGCAAGGGTGACCGCGCTCACAGGGCGGGAGAAGGTCTCTGCACTCCCCGTCCCCCCGGGAGAGCCCGGTCGTGAGCCGCACGCCGGTGTTGCCGACGATGACGTCAAGGAGGGCAGCCGTGGCCGACGCCAGCACTTCCCCTACGGCACCAGCCGCACCCCCCGCGAAGCGGGACCGCACCCACTACCTCTACCTCGCGGTGATCGTCGCGGTGCTCCTGGGCATCGCGGTCGGTTTCGCGGTCCCGGACTTCGCGAAGGAGCTCAAGCCGCTGGGCAAGGGCTTCGTCGCCCTGATCAAGATGATGATCTCGCCGATCATCTTCTGCACCATCGTGCTGGGCGTCGGCTCGGTACGCAGGGCCGCGAAGGTCGGCCGGGTCGGCGGCCTCGCGCTCGGCTACTTCCTCGCGATGTCGTTCGTGGCGCTCGCCCTCGGCCTCCTGGTCGGCAACATCATCCACCCCGGCAGCGGCATGCACCTGACGGAGGCGGTCAGGGGAGTCGGCCACGAGCAGGCGCAGGCCGCCGCCGAGGGGCCCGTCGACTTCGTGCTCGGCATCATCCCGACCACGCTGGTCTCGGCGTTCACCGAGGGCGAGGTGCTGCAGACGCTGCTGGTCGCCCTGCTGGTCGGGTTCGCGCTGCAGGCCATGGGCCGCGCCGGCGAGCCGGTGCTGCGCGGGGTCGAGCACCTCCAGCGGCTGGTCTTCCGCGTGCTGGCCATGATCATGTGGGCGGCGCCGATCGGCGCGTTCGGTGCCATGGCCGCCGTCGTCGGCAGCACCGGCGTGGACGCGCTGAAGGCACTCGGCACGATCATGCTGGGCTTCTACACGACCTGCGTCCTCTTCGTGTTCGTCGTGCTCGGAGCCCTGGTGCGGGTGGTGACCGGCGTCAGCGTGCTGCGCCTGTTCCGCTACCTCGGCCGGGAGTTCCTGCTGATCCTGTCGACGTCCTCCTCGGAGTCGGCGCTGCCGCGGCTGATCGCGAAGATGGAGCATCTGGGCGTCAGCCGGCCCGTCGTCGGCATCACCGTGCCGACCGGCTACTCCTTCAACCTCGACGGCACCATGATCTACCTGACCATGGCCTCGCTGTTCGTCGCCGACGCCCTGGACCAGCCGATGAGCATCGGCCAGCAGATCGGGCTGCTGCTGTTCATGATGGTCGCCTCGAAGGGCGCCGCCGGTGTCACCGGCGCCGGACTGGCCACGCTGGCCGGTGCCCTGCAGTCCCACAAGCCCGCGCTGGTCGACGGCGTCGGCCTGATCGTCGGCATCGACCGCTTCATGAGCGAGGCCCGGGCGCTGACCAACTTCGCGGGCAACGCCGTCGCCACCCTGCTGATCGGCACCTGGACCGGCGAGGTCGACAAGGACCGGGTGAGCCGGGTGCTCGCCGGTGAGCTGCCGTTCGACGAGACGACGCTGCTGGACGAGCAGGTGCAGGCGGCCCCGGCCGTGCCGCCGCAGCGCGGCGACGGCGAGAAGGAGCCCGCCCTGGCCTGAAACGCCCAGGGGCCGGGCGATCCGGCCCCTGGGAACCGCCTCCAACCCCGGGCGGCCCCGCCCGGGAACCCCCGCCCCCACCGGATGGGCTGCCGAGCGGGCCGCCTCGCCGGCCGGGCCGTCCCGCCGAACGGGCCGCCCCATGCCCCGGGCACCCGGTCCCGCCTGAACCCGGACCGGGTGCCCGGCCGCGTACCGGCGGCCGCCGTCCGCCGCGAGCGAGGAACACCCGGCGCCGGTCAGCCGGTGAAGGACTCGGGGCCGAAACGGCCCCAGACCAGGAACAGGGCCAGCGCGAGGTAGACCAGGTCACCCGCGATCGTCGCCCGCTCGCCGCGGCGGAGGCGCACCGTCAGCGCGCCGACGAACAGCAGCACCAGCCCGGTCGCGGCCAGCGGCACCAGAACCGGCGCGATGCCGAGAGCGCCTGGCAGTATCAGGCCCGCCGCCGCCAGCAACTCGACGGCGCCGAGGGTCTTGAGGGCCCCGGGACTGAAGTCCTCGACCCACCCGGTGGCGGTTCCGCCCAGGGCCGCGATCTTCTCCTTCGGCACGAACATCTTGGAGCTGCCGGCCAGGCAGACGGCGGCCATCAGTCCGGCGACGATCCAGAGTGCGAGGTTCATCTTCAGCTCCTTGGTCGAGAATTGCCTGCTGCCCCTGGGACGAGACGGCGCCGCCGGCTGTGACATCCCCGGGCATCCGAGTCCGGGACGCGGCACGCCCGTGTCACCGGGTGCGGGGCCGCCCCGGCCCCGGTGCGGCCGCCGGAGGGCCGCCAGGGGAGGACCTCGTCGCGGGCGTTGCGCGTCCCGCAGACGGACGGCAAGATCACCGGGACGGGGCCGTAACCGGACTGGATGGGGCCGTACCCGGACCGGACGGGGCCGTACCCGGACCGGACGGGAACGGTGCCCGGACCGGAAGGGGCGGCGCCCGGACCGACGGAGCGGTGGAGGGCGAGGCGAACTCGCGGAGGGGGCGGCATGGGCAAGGTCGAGGAGTTCCAGGAGTTGCGGCCGCTGCTGTTCTCGATCAGCTACCGGCTGCTGGGCAGTGTGAGCGAGGCCGAGGACGCGGTGCAGGAGACCTGGCTGCGCTTCGACCGCTCGACGACCCCTGCCGCGTCGGTCAGGGCGTTCCTGTCCGCCACGGTGACGCGGATCTCGATCGACGTGCTGCGCTCCGCGCGGGTGCGGCGGGAGCAGTACGTGGGCCCGTGGTTCCCCGAGCCGCTGTTGAGCGATCCGTACCAGGACCCGGCGCGCTCGGCGGAGCTGGCCGACTCGGTGTCGATGGCGGCGCTGATCCTCCTGGAGCGGCTCAGCCCCCTGGAGCGCTCGGTGTTCGTGCTGCGGGAGGTGTTCGGCTTCGGGTTCGGCGACGTCGCCTCGGCGGTGGGGCGTTCGGAGGCGGCGTGCCGGCAGCTTCTGGTACGGGCGCGGCGGCACATGGAGGCCGGGCGGACACGCTTCGAAGCGGACCGCCGGAAGCGGCAGGAGCTGGCGGAGCGGTTCTTCGACGCCCTCCGCGAGGGCGAGGTCGCCGGCCTGAGGGAACTGCTGGCCGCCGACGTGCAGATGGCCGGGGACGGTGGCGGCAGGGCGCCGCAGCTGGCCAGGGCCGTCGTCGGCGCCGAGAACGTGGCCCGGCTGCTGGCCTCCGTCTTCCCGCTGCTGCCCCGGGTCGACGTGAAGTGCGAGCCGCAGGAGGTCAACGGCCAACCCGGCGCCGTCTTCCGGGACCGGGACGGCAGGGTGCTGCACGTGCTGGCCCTCGACGTGCTCGACGGGCGGATCCGGACCATCCGTTCGGTGATCAACCCCGACAAGCTCGGCCACCTCGGACCGGTTGCCGACGCCTGGGCCGTCGACGGTGAGGTGAGGCGGGCACGCCGGCAGTCGGAGTGATCCCCCGGGGGGCCGGGTGCGGGCGTCGGCCCGTACCGGTGCCCCCGGCGGGGCGGGGACGCTTCGCGCCTGACCGGGCCCGCGCCCCGGGGAGGGCGGCCCTCCCGGGCTATCGGCCCAGCTCCGCCACCAGTCCGGCGGCGCGGGTGGCGGGCACGCCGGCCGCGGTCAGTACGGTGACCGCGGCGGAGCGGCCCGCCTCCCGCGCGTCGAGCAGCCCGTCGTTCACCGCCTCGGTCAGCGCGAAGAGGATCTGCTCGTGCACGTAGGCCAGGGCCGGCGCCGGCAGCGGCGAGGTGAAGACGCCCTCGTCCAGTCCGCGCTGGAGCACCCGGACGCTGTTCTCCCGCACCGGCGCGAGCCGCTCCCGCAGCCCCTGCACGGTCACCGTGCGCTGCGCCAGCGCGACCAGCAGCCGGTAGCGGTCGGCGATCTCCCAGACGGCGAGCACGGACCGGGCCACCGCCTCCGCCGGGTCGCCGACGCCCTCGCGGCTCGCCGCGTGCGCGGCCGCCACCGTCTCCAGCGCCCCGTCGACCAGCGTGCTGATCAGCGCCTCGCGGTTGGGGAAGTGCCCGTACACCGTTCGGCGCACCACGCCGGCGGCGCGCGCGATCTGGTCCATGGACGCGTCGGGGTCGCGCAGCAGCTCGGCCAGCGCGACGTCGAGGATGCGGCGGCGGTTGGCGTCCGCGCGGGACGGACTGCCCGTGGCGTTACCCGTGGTCATGGCAGCCATTCTGCACGTCCCTCCATTTGCACATCATTGTGCAGCAGCGTACATTGCACACTGTTGTGCATTTGCACGCTCGTGTGCAAGTCGTGGCGTGCTGCCGAACCCCGTACGTCCTAGGAGGGCGACCCCTGCCATGCGACTCGTGATCACCGAACCGGTCGAGAGGATGGAGGGCCCCTACCGGCGGCGCTGGTGGGCCCTGCTCGTGCTCTGCCTCAGCCTGCTGATCATCGTGATGGCGAACACCGCCCTCACCGTCGCCGCGCCCGCCATGACCCACGACCTGGGCCTGTCCAGCGCCGACCTCCAGTGGGTCATCGACGGCTACACCGTCCCCTACGCCGCGCTGATGCTGCTGCTCGGCGCGATCGGCGACAAGTACAGCCGCCGCGGGGCACTGATCCTCGGACTCCTCGTCTTCGGCGGCGGCGCCGTCTTCGGCAGCCTCGCCGGCAGTTCCGCCGCGGTCATCGCCGCCCGCGCCGTGATGGGCGTCGGCGCGGCGCTGATCATGCCCGCCACGCTCTCGCTGCTCGCCGCGACCTTCCCCCGGGCCGAGCGCGCCAAGGCCATCACCCTGTGGACCGCCACGGCCGGGCTCGCCATCGCCGCCGGGCCGCTGGTCGCGGGCGCGCTGCTGCAGAACCACGGCTGGTCCTCGACGTTCCTGATCAACGTCCCGGTCGCGGCCGCCGCACTGGTCGGCGCCCTGGTGCTGGTGCCGCCGTCGAAGGCCGACCACCACGACCCCATCGACCACGTCGGCGGAGCGCTGTCGGTCGCCTGGATCGGCGCGCTGGTCTACATGATCATCCAGGGGCCGCACTTCGGCTGGGGCCCCAAGGCGATCACCGCGGCCGCCGTCGCCGGAGCCGGCCTCCTGGCCTTCGTCCTGTGGGAGCTGCGCCACCCGCGCCCGGTCATCGACGTCCGCCGCTTCGCCGACCGCCGCTTCGCCGGCTCCAACCTCGCGGTGGCCCTGTTCTTCCTGGCCGTCTTCGGTGCCTTCTACTACCTCACCCAGCACCTCCAGTTCGTGCTCGGCTACAGCGCCCTCGACACCGGCCTGCGGATGCTGCCGCTGGCCGGAGCGGTCTTCGTCGGTTCGGCGCTGACCGGCTACCTCACCCCGCGCGTCGGCATGAAGTGGACGGTGGGCGCGGGCATGGTCGGCGGCACCGCCGCCCTGGCCCTGCTGACCCGGGTCGACGGCGGCTCGGGCTACGGCGACTTCGTCGTCCCGCTCGTGGCGCTCGGCCTCGCCATCGGGCTGGCACTCTCGCCCTGCACCGACGCGATCATGGGCTCCTTCCCCGAGGCCGAACTGGGCGTCGGCGGTGCGGTCAACGACACCTCGCTCGAACTGGGCGGCTCGCTGGGCATCGCCATCCTCGGCTCGCTGCTCGGCACCTCCTACGCCGACCACCTCGCCGACGCCACCGCCGGCAGCAAGCTCCCGCCGGGCACCCTGGCCACCGCGCAGGACTCGGTCGGAGCCGGGTACGCCGTCGCCCAGGGCATCGGGGACAAGGCCCGGCACCTCGCCGAGCAGGCGGCCGCCGCGGGCGACCCGCAGCAGGCCGCGCAGCTCAAGCAGCAGGCCGACCAACTCGCCGCGGGCGCCGGCCGGATGGCCGACGCCGTCGGCTCGTCCTTCTCCGACGCGGTCGCCCACACCAGCCTGGTAGGCGCGGTGATCCTGGGCGCCGGCACGCTGCTCGTCGCCGTCCTGCTGCCGAGCCGGTCGCAGCGGTCCGGGAAGTCCACCGCCGGGACGGACACGGAAACGGAGGCGGGAACGCGGTCCGAGGCGGGAACGCGGTCCGATGCGGGAGCGCGGTCCGAGGCGGGGGCGGAACGCGAATCCGCCCCCAGCAGCGCCCGCTGACCACCCGAGCCGCAGGCGCACGGTCCAGCCGAGCCGAGCCGCCCCGCGGCTCGGTCGCCGGCCGGTCGCCGCCCTCCGGCCGGGACAGGCCGGTCGCGGCCGGTCGGTCGCCGCAGGTCAGTGGCCGCCGGTCGGTCGCCGCAGGTGGGTCGCGGTCGGCGGGTCGCGGTCGGCCGCCTGCCGGCTGCCGCCATCCGTCCGCCGTCCGTCAGGCCGTACGCATCGGGTCCGCCGCCCCGAGCGTGCCCGGCTGCCGCCGGAGCCCGGCCGGGAAGGCGGCGGTGTCCGATTCGCCCACCAGGTTGTTCGCACTGAGCAGGTTCCCGCCGCCCGGAAGGCCGAGGGAGGTGCGGAGCTTCCCGATGCCGGCGTCGCGGACCGAGACGATCAGGGTGTACGCCGGCTGCCCGGTGATGGTGTTCGAGGAGTCCGTGGGAGCCTGCAGCTTCGTCATCACGGTGTTCGCGTCGTACCCGGGGCACAGGATCAGGGTGGGCAGGGTGACGGAGGCGCTGCCGCCCTCCGACAGGTCGATGCCGTTCGGGTCGGTACCGCCGTTCCGAGCGGACGAACCCCAGGTGACGGGCACACCGTGCGCCCCGCCGACCAGGCCGTCCGGGCCCTCGATCTCCACCGCGACGCCCTCGCCGCCGAGGGTGCGGGACACCTCCAACGCTCCCTTCGGGCCCGGCGCGAAGAGCAGGCCGACGCTGAAGTGGCCGGGGTCCGCCCCGCTCTCCCGGAGGTACCCGAGGCTGCCCAGCTTCAGTTGCGGGCCGGCGGCGGGGTGGGCGCCGGACTGCGGCGGGGCCGGCTCGGAGGCGGTCGCCGGCAGCGGGAAGTAGTGGTAGCCCCTGGTCCCGCAGCGGTCCCCGTCGGTGACCCCGCCCCCGGTCAGCGCCACGGCCTCGGCCGGACCGGAGGCGTCCGGCTCCGAGCCCGTACCGCCGCCCGACGGGAACAGGTGGAGCTGGAAGGCGCCCAGGACCACGACGACCCCCGCCGCGATCCAGGGGACGGCGCCCCGCAGCCACCCCCCGACCGTGCCGCCCTTCCAGCCGCGCCCGCGCCCGAGCCCTCGTCGCCGCGGTCGGGGCTGGGGCCGGGCCTGGACCCGGGCTTCCGCCTCGGCCTCCTCCCGCAGCCGCCGGGCCACCATCCGGGCGCGCGCGGACGGCTCCTTCGGCGCGGCGGCTCCGCTGCCCTCGACCGTGTCCCGCAGGAAGGCGTCCCACTGCTCGTCGGATATGCCCGAGGGCTCGTCCGGGTCTTCGCCGGGACCTTCTGCGGGCGGGGGCGGAACGGTACTCACGCGGGAACCCTTCACTGGGCCGGGGGCGGGGCACCGTCATGATGCCGTACACCGCCGACAGGCCCCGTCCCCGGCCGTCGCGCGGGAACCCGGCGCGGCAGCCGCCGACATCGGGCCGGGGGAGGGCGCCGGGGCCCGCACCGTGCCCCGAGGGCCCGCGCGCCGGGGCCCGCACCGTGCCCCGAGGGTCCGCGCGCCGGGGCCCGCACCGCGCCCCGAGGGTCCGCGCGCCGGGGTGCAGGCCCTCGGGGCGTGGCGCGGGCCCACCGCTGCCGAGGCGGGGCGGCCGGCCCGTTCGGCCTTGCCCTGACGTCGGCGTCAAGGCGTACGTTCGTCCGCATGCGCATCGGCGAACTGGCCGCCCGGGCCGGAACCACGACCCGGACGCTGCGGTACTACGAGTCCCGGGGCCTGCTGCCCGCACGTCGCGACGGCAACGGCCACCGCACCTACGACGAACGGGACCTGCGACTGCTGGAGCAGATCCGGACGCTGCAGGACTTCGGGTTCGAGCTGGAGGAGACCCGGCCCTTCGTGGAGTGCCTGCGCGCCGGGCATCCCGAGGGCGACGCCTGCCCGGCGTCGGTCGCGGTCTACCGGCGCAAGCTGACCGAGCTGGACGCGCTGATCGGTGAGTTGAGCGGGGTGCGGGCGACGGTGGCCGCGCAGCTCGACCGGGCCGAGCGGGCGATGGGTGCGCTGGCCGCCGAGGCGCTGGGTCCGGGAGGTCCGGAACCCGGGTGCGAACTGGGAGGGCAGGAAACGTGATCAGAGTCGCGGGAGTCGAGACGGTGACCGACGCGGACTTCGCCGAGGAGGTGATCGGGGCGGACCGGCCGGTGCTGGTCGAGTTCACGGCCGACTGGTGCCCGCCATGCCGGCAGATGGGGCCGGTGCTCGCCGCGCTCGCCGAGGAGGAGGGCGGCCGCTTGAAGGTGGTCCAGCTCGACGTCGACACCAACCCCGAGACCACCAACGCCTACAAGGTGCTCTCGATGCCGACCTTCATGGTGTTCCACCGGGGCGAGCCGGTGAGGGCGATGGTGGGTGCCCGGCCGAAGCGGCGGCTGCTGGAGGAGCTGGCCGAGGTGCTGTAGTCCGGCCGCACCCACGAGAAATCCCCCGGGCAATTGCGCTCGGGGGATTTCGTTGCGTATATTCGATGATTCATGCCCTCAATGGAACGAAGGCATAAGCAAGTTCAGTGGGCACAGTATATGCGCGCGGGAGTGGAATTGTCAAACATCGACTTTCCGGACGATGAATTGCGGAGCGAACAGGAATTCATCGACGGGCTGTACGCGCGCGTCGACGCCCTGCGCGGCGAGACCGAGTCGTCCGTCTCGGACGCGCTCGCGCAGGGCCACACCCCCCGGCAGGCCCGACTGGAGCGGGACATCCTGGTCACCGAGCGCTCGGGACTGCTCGCCGCGCTCAACGCGGTGGAGGGCTCCCTCTGCTTCGGCCGCATCGACCTCACCTCGGGCGACAGCCACCACATCGGCCGGATCGGCCTGCGCGCCGACGACACCGGCCGCACCCCCCTGCTGATCGACTGGCGCGCCGACGTCGCCCGGCCCTTCTACCTGGCCACCGGCCACACCCCGCTCGGGCTGCGCCGCCGCCGGCACCTGGGCACCGAGGGCCGCCGGGTCACCGCCCTGCACGACGAGATCCTCGACCTGGGCGACCGGGAGCGGACCGGCCACGAGGACCCGACCGGCGACGCCGTGCTGCTCGCCGCGCTGAACTCCGCCCGCACCGGCCGCATGAACGACATCGTGCAGACCATCCAGGCCGAGCAGGACGAGATCATCCGCGCCCCGCACCGCGGCGTGCTGGTGGTCGAGGGCGGCCCCGGCACCGGCAAGACCGCGGTGGCCCTGCACCGGGCCGCCTACCTCCTCTACGAGCACCGCGAACTGCTCGCCAAGCGGGCCGTGCTGATCGTCGGCCCCAACCCGGCCTTCCTCGGCTACATCGGCGAGGTGCTGCCCTCGCTCGGCGAGACCGGTGTCCTGCTCGCCACCGTCGGCGAACTGTTCCCCGGCGTGCGGGCGACCGCCGCCGACACCCCCGCCGCCGCGGCCGTCAAGGGCCGCGCCGCCATGGCCGACGTGCTGGCCGCCGTCGTACGCGACCGGCAGTCCCTGCCCGACCCGGTCGTCGCCGTCCCGCACGAACGCGAGGTCCTGCTGCTCGACGACGGCCTGGTACGGGTCGCCCGCGACCGCACCCGTGCCCTGGGGCTGCCGCACAACGCCGCCCGCGAGGTCTTCGAGGGCCACGTCCTCAACACCCTCACCGAGCTGTACGCCGAACGCGTCGGCACCGACCCCTACGACGGCACGATGCTGCTCGACGCCGCCGACCTCACCCAGATCCGCGACGAACTCGGAGAGAACCCCGAGGTCTGGTCCGCCGTCGAGCAGCTGTGGCCGCGACTCACCCCGCAGCGGCTGGTCGCCGACTTCCTCGCCGCCCCGGAGGGGTACCTCGGCGAGGAGGACGCCGCCGCCGTCCGCCGCCCGGTGACCCGTGCCTGGACCACCGCGGACGTGCCGCTGCTCGACGAGGCCGCCGAACTCCTCGGCGAGGACGACCGGCCGGCCGAGGCCCGCGCCCGGCGGGCGCGGGAGACCCGGATCGCCTACGCGCAGGGCGTCCTCGACGTCTCCTACGCCTCCCGCACCTACGAGTTCGAGGACAAGGAGGAGGACGACCCGGAGGCCTCCGAGGTCCTCTCCGCGCACGACGTCATCGACGCCGAGCGGTTCGCCGAACGGCAGCAGGAGCAGGACCACCGCAGCGCCGCCGAACGCGCCGCCGCCGACCGGACCTGGGCGTTCGGGCACATCATCGTCGACGAGGCGCAGGAGCTGTCGCCGATGGCCTGGCGGCTCCTGATGCGCCGCAGCCCCACCCGCTCCATGACCCTCGTCGGCGACCCGGCGCAGACCGCGGAGGCGGCCGGCGTCGGCTCCTGGGCGGACATCCTCGACCCCTACGTCCAGGACCGCTGGACCCACACCCGCCTCGGCGTCAACTACCGCACCCCCAGCGAGATCATGGCGCTGGCGGCGGCCGTCGTCCGCGCCGAGCAGCCCGGCTTCGCACCGCCCGCCTCGGTCCGCTCCACCGGCGTACCGCCCTGGGTGCGCGCCACCGACGACCTGCCCGGCGCGGTCGGGAAGGCCGTCGCCGAACTGACCCCCGCCGAGGGGCGGCTCGCCGTCATCGCCCCGCGCGGGCTGCACCGGTCGCTCGCCGCCCGCCTGGACGGCGTGACGGCCGGCGCCGAGCCCGACCTCACCCGGACCGTCGTACTGCTCGACGCCCGGCAGGCCAAGGGCCTGGAGTTCGACTCCGTCCTCGTCGTCGAGCCGGGCCACTGGGGCACCAGCGACCTCTACGTCGCCCTGACCCGGGCCACGCAGCGGCTCGGCGTGCTGCACACCGGCACGCTGCCCGAGGGGCTCAGGCGGGCCGCAGCCACACCGTAGCCAGCGGCGGCAGGGTCAGCCGGATGCTCGCGGGGCGGCCGTGCCGGCCGAGCGGCTCCGGCTTGACCGGGTCGGGGTTGGTGACGCCGCTGCCCCCGTAGCGGGCGGCGTCGGTGTTGAGGACCTCGCGCCAGGCCGGTATCTCGTCGGGGACGCCGAGAAGGTAGTCGGGCCGGACGACGGGGGAGAAGTGCGACACCGCCAGCAGCGGACCGCCGTCGGCGTCGAACCTCAGGAACGCGAACACGTTGTCCTCGGCCGCGTCCCCGACCACCCACTGGAAGCCGTCCGGGTGCACGTCCCGCTCCCACAGGGCGGGCGTGGCCCGGTACACCGCGTTCAGGTCGCGCACCAGGTCGCGCACGCCCCGGTGGTCGGCCTCCGCCCCGTAGTGCGGGTCGAGCAGCCACCAGTCCGGCCCGTGCTGCTCGGACCACTCGGCGCCCTGGGCGAACTCCTGGCCCATGAACAGCAGCTGCTTGCCCGGATGGGACCACATGAAGCCCAGGTAGGCCCGCTCGTCGGCGCGCTGCTGCCACCAGTCGCCCGGCATCTTCGACACCAGGGAACGCTTGCCGTGCACCACCTCGTCGTGCGAGATCGGCAGCACGTAGTTCTCGCTGTAGGCGTACACCATCGAGAAGGTCATCTCGTGGTGGTGGTAGCGGCGGTGCACCGGCTCGTGCGACAGGTACTGCAGCGAGTCGTGCATCCAGCCCATGTTCCACTTCAGCCCGAAGCCCAGCCCGCCGAAACCGCTCGGCCCCTCGTGGTGGGTGGCCCGGGTGACGCCGTCCCAGGCCGTCGACTCCTCGGCGACCGTCACCACCCCCGGCACCCGGCGGTACACGGTCGCGTTCATCTCCTGCAGGAACGCCACCGCGTCCAGGTTCTCCCGGCCGCCGTGCGCGTTCGGCACCCACTGGCCCGGCTCGCGCGAGTAGTCCAGGTAGAGCATCGAGGCGACGGCGTCCACCCGCAGCCCGTCGATGTGGAACTCCTCGCACCAGTAGACCGCGTTGGCCACCAGGAAGTTGCGCACCTCGCGCCGGCCGAAGTCGAACTCCAGCGTCCCCCAGTCGGGGTGCGCCGAGCGCAGCGGGTCCTCGTGCTCGTACAGCGGGCGCCCGTCGAACTCCGCCAGCGCCCACTCGTCGCGGGGGAAGTGCGCCGGCACCCAGTCCATCAGCACCCCGATCCCGGCCCGGTGCAGCCGGTCCACCAGGTACCGGAAGTCGTCCGGAGTGCCCAGCCGGGCCGTCGGCGCGTAGAAGCCGGTGACCTGGTAGCCCCAGGAGCCGCCGAAGGGATGCTCGGCGACCGGCATCAACTCGACGTGGGTGAAGCCCAGGTCCGCGACGTACGCCGGCAACTGCTCGGCGAGGTCGCGGTACGTCAGCCCGGGACGCCAGGACGGCAGGTGCACCTCGTACACGGAGAACGGCGCCTCGTGCGCGGGCCGCTCGGCGCGCCGGGCCAGCCACTCCCCGTCGCCCCACCGGTACGCGGAGGACGTCACGACGGACGCCGTGTCCGGGGGGACCTGGGTGCGCCGGGCCAGCGGGTCCGCGCGCAGCGTCCGCGAACCGTCCGGCCGGGTGATGTCGAACTTGTACAGTTCGCCGTCGCCGATGCCGGGCACGAACAGCTCCCACACCCCCGACGAGCCCAGCGACCGCATCGGCCAGCCGGTGCCGTCCCAGAAGCTGAAGGAGCCGGTCACCCGCACACCGCGCGCGTTCGGCGCCCACACCGCGAAACGGGTGCCCGGCACGCCCTGGTGGACCGTCGGGTGCGCGCCGAGCACCTCCCAGAGCTGCTCGTGCCGTCCCTCGCCGATCAGATGCAGGTCCAGCTCGCCCAGCGTGGGCAGGAAACGGTAGGCGTCCTCGGTCTCGTGGACCGCGTCCCGGTAGCCGATCAGCAGCCGGTACTCCGGTACCTCGCGCAGCGGCAGCAGCCCGGAGAAGAAGCCGTCCCCGTCGTCGTGCAGCCGGGCCCGCAGGTCCTCCGCGTGGACCGTGACGGACTGCGCGTACGG
The DNA here is from genome assembly GCF_047200655.1 of Streptomyces sp. MS06. NCBI lineage: Bacteria > Bacillati > Actinomycetota > Actinomycetes > Kitasatosporales > Streptomycetaceae > Streptomyces > Streptomyces sp. MS06. Next base: position 2,182 of record NZ_JBJZOJ010000021.1, on the reverse strand, counting down.
ACGGAACGCCCGGAAGACCACCCCGCCGGGCGCCGGGTGCGCGCCCAGCACGGAGTGCGGGGCGTGGTGGGTGCCGTCGAGCAGCCGGGCGCGGTCGGCCGCGTCCAGGGCGGGGGAGACGGCGACGGGTACGGGCTCCGGCGCGGTGCGCCGCCCGGCCGCCTCCGGCGCGGACGGCTGCCGCACGGCCGGCTCCCGGCCGGGCCGCCCGCCCGTGCTCCCGGTCGTGGTCCTATTGGCGGCCGCCTTCTTCGCCGTCGCCTTGCCGGCCGGGGCCTTCCCGGCCGTGGTCTTCCCGGCGGCCGCCTTCTTCGCCGTCGCCTTGCTGGTCGTCGCCTTCTTGGCGGCCGCTTTCTTGGCCGGGGCCTTTTCGGGCGTGGCCTTCTTCGCGGCCGCCGTCGGCTCGGCTGCCGCCTTGCCGGGCGCGCGGGCCTTTCCCCCGGCCGTCTTCCCGGCCTTCTTCTCGGGCATCCTGCCGGCCGTCTCGTTCGGATCCGGGCCGCTGGTGGGAGGGCGGGGAGTCACGGGTGCAGCCTCCTCGGGCGAGGGTCGGGTCAGATCAGGTCTGAGGTGGCGTACCGCTCGATCGCGGCCATCGGCACCGGGAGCCAGTCGGGGCGGTGCCGGGCCTCGTAGAGGACCTCGTAGACGGCCTTGTCCGTCTCGTAGGCCCGCAGCAGCACCGGCTCGGTGCGCGGGTCGCGGCCGCAGGCCTCCGCGTAGCCGGTGCAGAACGCCGACCGGCAGGCGTGCGCCCAGTCCGGGTCCGGCGGGTCCGCCGAGTGCGCGGCGTAGTCGAAGGAGCGCAGCATCCCCGCCACGTCCCGCACCGCCGACTGCGGCATCCGCCGCTCGGCCATCGGCTTGGCCGGCTCCCCCTCGAAGTCGATCACCGACCAGTCCCCGGACGGCGCGCGCAGGCACTGCCCGAGGTGCAGATCGCCGTGCACGCGCTGAGCCGTCCAGGTGTGGCCCTCGGCGGCGAGCGCGGACAGCGCGTCGAAGGCGGTCCGCAGGCCGGGCGCGTGAGGGCGCAGCGCGGGCACCGCCTGCACGGCGGCGTCCAGCCGTTCCCGCATCCCCTCGGCCAGCGGCTCCACCTGCGCGTGGCCGAGAGTCACCGTCGGCAGCGCGCGGGCGAGCGCGGTGTGCACCTCGGCGGTCGCCCGGCCGAGCGCCCGGGCCTCGGCACTGAAGTCCTCGTGCTTGGCGAGCTGCCGCAGCGCGAGCTCCCAGCCGTCGGCGGCGCCCTGCAGGAACGGCTGCAGCACACCGAGCACGTACGGCTCCGGGTGGTCCGCGGAGATCTCCCCGAGGTCCGCGCGTATCCAGGCCGTCGGTGCGGGGACCCGGGCGCAGCCCTCGCGGGCCAGTGCCAGCGGCAGCTCCAGGTCGGGGTTCACGCCGGGCACGACCCGGCGCAGCAGCTTCAGAATGAACGTATCTCCGTAGACGACCGACGAATTCGACTGCTCGGCGGTCACCATCCGGGGCACCAGCCCGGGGCGGATCTCCTGGTGCGGGTCCCGGTCGAAGCGGAGCCCGCCGATGCGGGCCCGGGAGCGCAGGGCCTCCAGGAGCACCTCGGCGGGCCGGGTGTCGTGCAGTGCGTCGTACACGGTGCGTCCGGCGAGCGGGCCCCGAGCGACATGGCCGATGAGCGCGGGCGCCAGCCGGGGCGGCAACGCCTCGCGCACCCCTATGAGCAGCTGGTAGCAGTCGGCGGGGTGGGCGACCGCGCCCGGTACCGGCACGCTGGGCTGATGGGCGCGCACCAGCACGTGGTACAGCCCCAGCCGGGCGCTCACCGGCAGCAGCTCGGTGGCCGCGACCAGTGAGAACCCGGTGACCGGCCGGCCCTTGCCGGCGAACCACCGCTGTCTGGGCAGCCACTCCCGCAGCAGCGGGTCCAGTGACGCGAGCAGGCCGGGGCTGGTGGTGCCGGACTCGGTGACCGTTTCCGCCATGGCGTCACGTCCTCTCCCCCGCGAGGGGTCGGGGTGTTACTGATGCGTGCCCCGGGCGGCGCGGGGGAAACCGCCTCGCCCGGGTGGGCCGCGCACCGGGGCCGCCGGTCGTCCCGGAGGTCCGCCGGCAGCCGCGGGACCGGCCGCGGGAGGTGCCGCGGGCGTTCCGCCGGACGCCTCCCGGCGCCCGGCGGAACGTTCAGGCGTCGGTGCGG
>NZ_JBJZOJ010000020.1:0-116918 GCF_047200655.1 Streptomyces sp. MS06 | reverse complement strand
CTGCGCGAGGCCGGGCTCCGCCCCGGCGACCTGGACGAGCGGGACCTCAATCCGGCACCGCACCCCTTCCCCTGACCTTCCGGCGTTCCCCGCCGGCCACGGCGCGGTGACCGGCCCCGGCCGCCGGGACCGCGCCCCACCAGCAGACAAGGAGGTGACCATGGGATACGCCCATGAGTACGCGACCGCGGTGATGCGGCGGGGCCGGGTCCCCATGGAGCCCGCCGACTTCGTTCCGGACTGGTCCGACCGTCCGCGCCAGGGCAGGTTCTTCCCCGGCGCCCCCCTCTTCCCCCTCCCGGACGGCGGCCGCGCCGAGGACGCCGGCGCGGGCCGGGGCCTGTTCGGGCCCCCCGGCACCGGGGAGTTCACGCTGCCGCTGCTCGGCGGCATGCTCCGCGACTCCTACGGCCTCACCGGGCGCCGTCTCGCCGTGCAGGCCAACACCGACCTCGGTTCGCTGCCCTTCCACCCGCACGCCAACTGGTCCCGCGGCACCGCCTCCGGCGGAGGCCTGTACCCGGTGGGCATCCACTGGATCACGGGGGCGAGCGGCCCCCTCTCCCCCGGCGTGTACTCCTACGACGCCGCCCGCCACGGCGTCGCCCGGCTCCTGGCGGGCGACGTCACCGGCGAGGTCCGCGCCGCGCTGGGAGACCTCGCCGACGCCGACGCCACCGACCAGTTCCTGGTGCTGGGGGTGACGTTCTGGCAGAACTCGTTCAAGTACAACAGCTTCTGCTACCACGCCGTCACCATGGATGTCGGCGCGCTGCTGCAGACCTGGCGCATGTGGGCCCGGGCCCGCGGTCTGCACTTCGGCAGCGCGCTGTGGTTCGACGAGCCGCGGCTGGGCCGGCTGCTCGGCCTGGACCCCGACAGGGACGGGGTCTTCGCCGTGGTGCCGCTGCGCTGGGAGGGCGGGCCGCCCTCGGCGCCCGCCCCGCTCTCCGCGGGCGCCCGCGTCCGGCGCGTCCCGGACGAGAAGTCCCGCCGGGTGCTGGCGTTCCCGACCCTGCGGCGCATCCACGCCGCCACCCTGGAGGGCGCCGCCGACCGCCCGGCACCCGGCGCGCTGGACGGTGCCCTCGCCGCACCCGCCGGGTCCGGCGACCGCGTCCCGCTGCCCGCCGCGCCGCCGCTCGGCATGCCGCTGCGGCGGGCGCTGCGCGAACGCCGCAGCAGCTTCGGCCGGTTCAGCGCCGTCACACCGCTCGACCCGGCCCGGCTGTCCGCCGTGCTGGCCGCCTCCGTCGCCGCCGGCAACCTGGGCACCGACGCCGAGACGGCCGGCGGCGGGCCGCTCACCCGGCTGTGCGTCTTCGTCAACCACGTGCGCGGCGTCCCGGCGGGCGTGTACGAGTACGACCGGGACACGGGCGAGCTGGTGCTGCTGAAGGCCGGCGACTTCGGCGGCTTCCTCCAGCACAACTACTTCCTCGCCAACTACAACCTGGAGCAGGCCGCCGCCGTCGTGGTGCCGATCGCCCGCACCCGCGCCGTCCTCGACGCCGTCGGCGACCGCGGCTACCGGCTGGTCAACGCGGTCGTCGGAGCCACCGCGCAGGCGGCCTACACCGCCGCCCGCGCCGCCGGCACCGCCTGCGGCGTCGCCCTCGGCTTCGACAGCGTCTCCTACGAGGAGGAACTCGGCCTGGCCGAACGGGGCGAGTTCCCGCTGCTGATCATGATGATCGGCGACGAGCGGACCCGCCCCGCCGACTACCGCTACGACATCGTGGCCCCGTGACCGGAGGCCTCCGCCCCGCCCCGGAGCACCGGGGAGCCCGGCGACCCGCAGCCGGGCGGCAGCATCTTCCACAGGAAAGGGGGAGGGCGTGAGCCCGACCGCCACCACCCCGGCCACGGACGTCCCCGACGTCGGCGAACCCGTCGTGCTGCACGACCGTTTCGTCCTGCGCGTGGCCGGCCTGCCGATCGACACCGTGCGGGCGCTGCGCGCCCCCGAGGCGGCCGCCTGGGCCGCCCGGACCGCGGCCGAGCAGGACCGGCTCGCCGTGCTCGGCGCCCGCCTCAGCGACCCGCTGTCCGAGGTGATCGGCGCCACCGACGACACCGGTCTGCGCCGCGCTCTCCTCGCCCTGCGCCGACGGGTCTTCAACAACCGGCTGCCGCCGGACCCGGAGGCGGCCCGCGCGCTCGCCGCCCGCATCGGGGGCGGCACCGGAGCCGATCTCGCCGACTGGCTGGACGCCCGGATCCGCTGGGAGGAACTGCGGGCCGAGGGCGAACCGGTCCTCGCGGCCGGCTTCGCCGGCACCCGCTCCGCACTGCGGGCGCTGGCCCGCGACGACCGGCTGCGGCGGGGCCTGCTGCTCGCCTCGCCCACCCTGGAGGAGCGGCTCGACGCCTTCGCCGACGACCCGTCGCCGCTACCCGGCAAACGGGCCCGCAAGAGGGAACGCTCCCTGCTGTCCTACGTGTACCGCACCGCCTGCAAGACCAGCCCGTTCAGCACGCTCACCGCGGTCGCCCTGGGCCGGTTCGGGAGCCCCGGCGCGGACGGGGCGCCGGCCGTGACCCGGGTCGGCGGTGACTGGACGGGCCACCCCCGGCTCAACGTCGTGGTGCTCACCCGGCTCGCCGAACTCATCGCCTCCGACCCGGCGCGCCGTGCCGACCTGCCGGTGGCGCTGGCCTCCGGCTGGAAGTACGACGAGGACCGGATCCGCTACGTGCAGCGGGCCGTGACGGCCGGCGACGACAGCGCCCCGGTCAGCTTCGACGCCGCCCAGGACCGCCTGTTCTTCCTCCGCCGCCAGGGGACCCTCGACGGCATGCTGGCCCTGCTGCGCGACCACGAGGGCACCCTGCGCCACGGCGATCTGGCGCGTTGGCTGGCGGCCACCACCGGCGCCGGCGACGCGGAGGCCGAGCGCTACCTGGGCGCGCTGCGCGAGCTCGGCGTGCTGCAACTGCCCTGCCTGTCCACCGGGGTGCACGGCGGCGACCCGCTGCTCGCCTTCCAGCGGTCGCTGCGGACCCTGGAACGGCCGTGGGCCGAGGCGCTCGCCGCCCGGCTGGACGGCCCGGCCGGCCGTCTCGCCCGCTACCCGGAGGCGGACCTGCCGGGCCGGCGGGCCCTGCTGCGCGGCCTCCGGGACGACCTGCTCGCCGTGCAGGAGGCGCTCGGCGCCGAGCGTCCCGTGCTGCCGCGGACGCTGCTGTACGAGGACGTGTCCGCGCACACCACCACCGCCGACCGCGCCGAGTGGACCCGCCTCGCCGCCGGTCCGCTGCGCTCCCTCGGCCGGCTGCTGCCCGTCTTCGACGTGGCGCTGCCGCAGCGGCTCACCCTCAAGGGCTTCTTCCTCGCCCGCTTCGGACGCGGCGGGCGCTGCGAGGATCTGCTGCGGCTGGTGCACGACTTCCACGAGGACATCTTCCGGCAGTACCTGCAGTTCACCGCCACCAGGGACGACTTCCTCCCGGACGGCAGCCACGCCCCCGAGGAGAACTGGCTGAGCATGCCGGAGATCACCGCCGTGGACCGGGCGCGCGCCACACTGACCGCGCGGATGCGCGAGCTGTGGGCCGGACGTGCGGCGGACTGCGAGGAGTTGGCGCTGGACGACGCCGTCGTGGCCGAGGTGGCCGCCGCGCTCGGCGGCGCCGCTCCCGCCTTCCGGCCGCACAGCCACTTCCTGCAACTCGCCCGCCGCGGCACCGATCCCCTGGTCGTCCTCAACGACTCCTTCGGCGGTCTGTGCTTCCCCTTCACCCGCTTCACCCACTGCTTCGACGCACCGCACGGCACGGACGGGGCCCACGGCACGGACGGGGCGCACGGCACGGACGGGGCGCACGGCACGGACGGCACGAACGAGGCGGACAGGGCGGAAGGGGCGGAAGAAGCCGACGGCGGGCTGACCGAGGGCCTGCGCGCGGAGCTGCGCCGGCTGCTGCCGCCGGACGCGGTCTTCGCCGAGATCACCGCCGGTTCCGCCACCACCAACCTGAACCTGCACGGCCGGCTGACCGACCACGAGATCGTCTGCCCGGGGGAGACCAGCACCGCTCCCCCCGAGGCCCGCCTCGGGCTGGACGACCTGTACGCCGTGCACGACGAGCGCGACGACCGGCTGGTGCTGCGCTCCCGCCGGCTGGGCCGCGAGGTCGTCCCCCTCTACCTGGGCTACCTGGTGCCGATGGTGCTGCCCGAGATCCCGCGCACGCTGCTGCTGTTCTCCCCCACCGCCCGCTCGGTGCCGGACATGTGGCGGGGTGTGCCGCCCGGCCCCGAGGAGGGCGGTGTCACCCGCCGCCCGCGGGTGCGCCACCACTCGCTGGTCCTGCAGCGGCGCTCCTGGACGGCGGCCGACGGCAGCCTCCCGCTGCGCGCGCCGGGCGACGGCGACGCCGACTGGTATCTCGGCTGGTACCGCTGGCGGGTCCGGCACGGACTCCCCGCCCGGGTCTTCGCCACCGTCCACGAGGAGCGCGGCGACGCGGAGGACACCGGCACCGGGGGCGACTGGTTCGGCGGTTCCAAACCGCAGTACGTCGACTTCGACAGCCCGTTGAGCCTCACCGCCCTCGAGGGGCTGCTCGCCGGCCGCCGGGCCCGGACCGTCTTCGAGGAGATGCTCCCCGGCGAGGACGAACTGCACGTCGAGACCCCGCGCGGCCGGCACGTGGCCGAGCTGGCCGTGGAGATGCTGCCCGGCCGCACCGGACCGACCGAGGAGGGCACCGTCCGATGACCGCTCCCACCACCCCCGCTTCCGGCGCCGCGGCGGGCTACGGAGCCCCCGGTGACTGGCTGGCGGTGCACGTCTTCTACGCGGCCAGCCCGCGCCCGCTGCTGCTGCAGTGCGTCAGGCCGCTGGTGGACGCGCTCACCGAGGAGGGGCTGCTCGCCGGCTGGTTCTTCATCAACTACTGGCTGGAGGGCCCCCATCTGCGGCTGCGCCTCAAGCCCGCCCGCCCGGCCGACGCCGCTGCCGTGCGGGAGCGCGCGCACACGGCTCTGGAGGCGTTCCTGCGGGAGCGGCCGGCGCTGTACGAGGTGAAGGCCGGCTTCCTCGCCGAGCTGTACGAGACGCTGTTCACGCTGGAGTACAGCGAGGAGCAGCGCGCCGCGTACCTGGGCCCCGACGGCCGGATGGTGCTGCGTCCCAACAACACCTTCGAGGACCGCCCCTACGAGCCCGAGTACGGCAAGTACGGCGGGCCCGCCGGCGTCGCGCTGGCCGAGTGGCACTTCCAGCACTCCAGTGACCTGGTCGTCGAGGCGGCCCGCAGCATGAACCTGCACCTGCGGACGGTGCTGCTGGGGCTGTCCGCGCAGCTCATGATGGTCATGTCGGGGACGTTCCTGACGGACGAGGACGCGCTGGCCGCTTTCCTGGACCGCTACCACGCCTTCTGGAACCGGGCCTTCAGCGGGACCAACTACACCGCCGACGAGGGCTATGCGCGTGCCTACGGCGCCATGGGCCGGGATCTGACCGCACGCTTCCGGCACGTCCGGGGCGGGGTGGTGCGGGGCGAGCCGGAGCGGCTCCCGGCATTCCTGCGCGGCTGGGCCGCCCACTGCGCCGAGCTGCGGGACCGCGCCGCCGCGCTGGCGCGCCGCGGTGAACTGACGTTCCGCTCGTGGGACGGCACCCGCGACATCCGCGCCGGCGACCCGGCGGTCGCACTGCCCATGCTGCTCTCGCCCTACCTGCACATGACGAACAACCGGCTGGGCATGACCGTCCGCGACGAGGCGTTCCTCTCGTACGTGCTGGCCCGCGCCCTGCGCGAGGGCGTACCGGAGGGCGGAAGATGACCTCCTCCGAAGCCTTCCTGGCCGCGCGGCCGCGGCTGCGCCCGGACATCGTCCTCGGGCCCGCCCTGCTGCGCGGCCCGGCCCGCGTCCACCTGCTCAAGGATCCGCGCGACGGACGGCGCCTGGAGGTCGGGCCGAAGGAGCACTTCCTCATCAGCCGCCTCGACGGCACCCGGTCCCTCGGCGAGATCGGCCGCGCCTACACGGGCGCGTTCGGTACCCGGCTGGGCGAGGCCCAGTGGGGGCAGATGCTGAGGCTGCTGCACGGCCGCGGCCTCCTCGACGGCAGCCCGGCCCCCGCCGCGGCACCCCGTCCGGCACCCTCCGCCCGCCGGCCCGGCGGCGTCCTCACCGGACGCACCCGCCTGGTCTCCGACCCTCCCGCCCTCATGGACCGGCTGCACCGCGCCACCGCGCTCGACCGGCGGCCGGTGCTGCTGGCCGTGCTCGGAGCGGCGGCCGTCGCGCTGCTCGGCGCCGTCGCCGCGCACTCCGGCGTCCTGTGGCGGCAGACCGCGCACACCGCCGGGCAGCCCGTACTGCTGCTGGCCGTCGGCTGCGTACTGTGGTGCAGTCTCGCTCTGCACGAGCTGGCCCACGGGCTGTTCGCGAGGACCTGGGGAGGCCGGGTCAAGGAGATCGGGCTGCGCCGGATCCTCGGCGCCACCTACCTCTACTGCGAGGTGGAGGATGTCCAGTTCCTCGGCAGCCGGGCCCGCAAGGTCGCCACGGCCGCCGCCGGAGTCCTCGCCAACCTGCTCTTCCTGGTGCCGTTCTACCCCGTGTGGGCCCTGCTGCCGGCAACCGCGCAGGCCCGCCCGTTCCTCGGTGCGCTGCTCTTCCTCGGGGCCGTCTCCGCGGTGGCCAACCTGCTGCCGCTGCCGCCGCTGGACGGCTACCGGGCGCTCGGCCACGCCCTCGGGACGGCCGACCTCGCCGGCGGCAGCCGCGAGTTCACGTCGCTCGCCGCGCGTGCGCTGCTGCGCCGCGGCCCCGGTCTCGGCGCCTACCCGCCCCGGCTGCGCCTGCTGTACGGCGGCTTCGCCCTGCTGACCGCGGCGCAGACCGGGGTGCTGCTCGCGCTGGCGGGCGCGGTGCTGCGGGCGGTGCTGCCGGACCGCTTCGCGGCCGTGGCGCCGTGGCTCCCGGCCGCGGTGCTCGCCGCCGTGACCCTGCTGTGGGTCCTCGGCGCCCTGGGCCGCAGCCGGCGCGCCCGGCACACCGGGACGGTGCCCACCCGGGCGGCCCCTGCCGGGCGGCCGGCGCGGCCGCCCGCGACGGCACCGACAGCACCGACAGCACCGACAGCACCGACAGCACCGACAGCACCGACAGCACCGACAGGAGCAACGGGCGCAACGGGCGCGGGTGCCGCCTCCGGCGGCGGCCCGTCCGACCAGGCGAGGAAAGGCGAGATGAGCGAACCCGACAGCGAGACCGCGGCCCCGCCCGGCGGCGGCGCGGCCCGCACCCGGACGGTCGTCGTCCTGGACGGCGTCACCAAGCGGTACGGGGAGGTCACCGCGCTCGACGACGTCTCGCTGGCCGTGCGGCGCGGTGAGTTCTTCGGCGTCCTCGGCCCCAACGGCGCGGGCAAGACCACCCTGGTGGAGATCGTGGAGGGCATGCGCGAGGCCGACTCCGGCAGCGTCACCCTGCTCGGCCGCAGCCCCTGGCCGCGCGACACCGCGCTGCTGGCCCGGATCGGCGTGCAGACCCAGGCGTCGGCGTTCTTCGCCCGCCTCACCGCCGGGGAGCACCTGCGCACCGTGGCCGCGCTCTACGGCACCGCCCCGGCCGCGGTCCGCACCGCACTCGACCGGGTCGGCCTCGCGGCCAAGGAGAACGCCCGGATCGACCACCTCTCCGGAGGGCAGCGGCAACGCCTGGCCATCGCCACCGCGCTGCTCCACGAGCCCGAACTGATCTTCCTCGACGAACCCACCGCCGCGCTCGACCCGGAGGCGCGGCGCGAGTTGTGGAACCTGCTGCGCTCACTGCGCTCCGAGGGCCGCACCATCGTCTGCACCACCCACCACCTGGACGAGGCCGAGGCGCTGTGCGACCGGGTGGCGATCGTGGCGGGCGGCCGGCTCGTCGCCCTCGACACGCCCCGCAACCTGGTCCGCTCCCTCGCGGCCCCGGCCCGGCTGATGCTGCCCGCGGGACAGTTGTCCGCGCGGGCCGCGCTGTCGCTCGAGGGCGTGGACCGGGCCGCCGTCGAGGGCGACGAACTCGTCATCGAGACGGCAGCCGTCAACCGTGTGCTCCCCGCGCTCGGCGACCTGGTCGACATCGCGTCGGTCACCGTCCGCACCGCCACCCTCGAGGACGCCTACCTGGCCCTGACCGGCACCGGAACGGAGCATCCCCGTTGAGCGCCTACACCGCACTGACCAGAGCCGGTTGCGCCGCCAGCGTGCGCGACCGGACGACGCTCTTCTTCACCTTCGCCTTCCCGCTGTCCTTCCTGGTCCTGTTCGGGCTGATCTTCCAGGGCCAGCAGGTCGAAGGCGGGCTCTCCTCCATCAACTACATCGCCCCCGGCGTGCTGTCCTGGGGGGTGGGCAACGCCTGCGTCTTCTCCATCGGCTTCGCCCTGATGCAGTGGCGGCGCGACGACCTGCTGCGGCTGATCTGGCGCTCGCCGACCCCGCTGCGCACCCTGCTGGCGTCCCGCTGGACCCTGGCCCTGGGTGTCGCCCTGGTGCAGGCGGTGCTGTTCGTCGCGGTCGCGCTGCTGCCGTTCTTCGGACTGCGGTTGAACGGGCCGTGGTGGGCCGCGGTACCGCTGCTGGTGCTCGGGGTGACCGCGTTCCTCGCGCTGGGCGTGCTCGTCGGCAGTGTCGCCGACACCCCGGAGGCGGTCGCCGCCATCGCGAATCTCCTGATGGTGCCGATGGCCTTCCTGTCGGGCTCGTTCTTCCCCGACGACCTGATGCCCGGCTGGCTGCGCACGCTCGCCAAGGCGCTCCCGCTGCACTACCTCAACGACGGCCTCACCGACGCCCTGGGCGGCCGCGGCGACCTGGGCGACATCGCCGCGGACTGTGCGGGACTCGCCCTGTTCACCGTGGTCTTCGGGCTGGTCGCCACCCGGGTCTTCCGCTGGAGCAACGAGTCGTGACCGACACAGCCGTTCCCGCGCCGGCCGCGGCACCGCTGGAGGCCGCGCGTGCGGAGCTCCAGGCCCGGCTGGCGTCCCGCGCCGACCTTGCCGGCCTGCCCGCCCCGGCGGTCTCCCGCATCGGAGACACCGGCGTCCTCGGCGACGCCCCCCGCCCGGACGTTCCGGTACCGCCGCACACGGCCGTGGTCCACCTCACCGCCCAGGCCGTACTGCTGGGTCCGTGGGGCGGCTCCACGGCCGCGGGCGGCGCCTGCGGCACCTGCCTGGCGATGCGCCGGCAGCGACTGCGCACCCGGACCGAACGCGAGGCGCTGGAGACCGGCGTCGAGACGGCCGCGACGGGAAGCTGGCCCCCGCTGCCGGACCACGCGGTGGACGCCGCCTGGTGGCTGCACCGCCTCACCGCCTCTCCGGCGGCTCCCCCGACCCCGGCCGGTCCCGACGGGGAGCTGCCCCAGGTCACCGAACTGGATCTGCGGACACTGCGGGTGCGGACCTTCCCGCTGGTGCCGGAGCCGATGTGCCCCCACTGCCGTCCGGCCACCGAGGAGGCCGTCGCCGAGGACGCCGCCCTGCACTCCGTCCCCCCGCCGGCTTCCCGCCCCAAACCGGATCCGGACACCTACCGGCTGCGGCGCCCCTCCGCCTACGCCCTGCCGGTGAAGGGCCTGGCGAACCCGGTGTGCGGGGTGCTCGGCGGCGGAACCTGGACCGACGTCACCTCGCCCACCACCGCTCCCGTGGCCGGCAGCGTCTTCATGCGGGGCTACGCCGGGCTCACCGACGTCACCTGGAGCGGCCAGGCCACCTCCTTCGCGGCCAGCCGCCGACTGGCCTTCCTGGAGGGCCTGGAGAGGTACGCGGGCACCCACCGCCGCCACCGCGCCCCGGTCGTCACCGCCTCCCTGGACGAGTTGGGCGAACGCGCCCTGGACCCGCGCACCTGCGGGCTCTACGGGCCGCGGACCTACGCCGAGGACCCGATGGTCGAGCCGTTCGACCCGGCCCGCCCCCTGCCGTGGGTGACCGGTTGGTCGCTGCGGGACGACCGGCCGGTACTGGTCCCGGCACGGCTGGTGTACTACAGCGCGGGCACCCGCGCGGACAACTTCGTCTTCGAGTGCTCCAACGGCTGCGCCACCGGCGGGAGTCCGGAGGAGGCGGTCTTCTTCGGCCTGCTCGAACTGATCGAGCGGGACGCCTTCCTGCTCGGCTGGTACGGCGGCCTGCCGCTTCCGGAGATCGATCTGGCCTCGGTGCGGGGGCCGCGCATCCGGGCGATGGCGGAGCGGGCCGAGCTGCAGGGCTACGACGTGCACGTCTTCGACAACCGGGTCGACCTGCCGGTGCCCGTGGTCACCGGTCTCGCCGTCCGCCGCGACGACCGGCCGGGCGCCCTGGCGTTCGCCGCCGGCGCCTCCTACGACCCGGAGGCGGCGGTGGAGTCGGCGCTCTGCGAGATCCTCACCTACATTCCGCACCTGCCCCGCCAGGTCGCCGAGCGGCCCGCCGAACTCGCCGGCATGGTCGACGACTTCGACAAGGTCACCCGGCTGCCGGACCATGCGGCGCTGTTCGGCCTGCCTGCCATGCGCCACCACGCCGACAGCTACCTCGCCCCGCCCCGCCTCGCGTCCGCGGCCGACCTGTTCGCCGGCTGGGAGCGGCGGCGACCGCGCACCGGGGACCTGCGGGACGACCTGCTGCTGCTGCGCGACCTGCTGGCCGGCGCGGGATGCGACGTCGTCGCCGTCGACCAGACGACTCCGGAGCAGCGCCGCTGGGGGCTGCGCACGGTCGCGACGCTCGCGCCGGGGCTGCTGCCGATCGACTTCGGCTGGCTGCGGCAGCGTGCCCTGCACATGCCGCGGCTGCGGACCGCACCGCACCGCGCCGGTCTGGCGGCCGCGCCGCTGCGCGAGGGGGACCTGCGGCTGGTGCCCCACCCGTTCCCGTGAGACGTGGCCCGTCGGCGTGTCCGGCGCGGGGGCCGGGCCGCGGGCGGGTCTCGGCGCGCGGGAGGCCCCCGGCGAGGGCGCTCGCCGGGGGCCCCGGGACCCGACCGCGGACGTCAGGCGGTGCAGGAGGTGGTGCTGGTGGTGCTGGAGCAGGTGCTGGTGGAGGAGCAGCTCGTGGACGATCCGAGCATGACCTCGCTGGCGTCCGAGTAGTCGGTGATCTCGAAGGTCTCCGACTCCAGGTCCTGGATCTCCTGGGCGAGGGAGGCGAGGGTGTTGTCGGACATGGCAACTCCTTCCGGGCTGGGGACATGGCTCCGGACGGGGCGGTGCCGGCCGCGGGCACGCAGCCCGCGGCCGGTCGCGCTCCGCCCGGCACCCCACTTTCTACGCGATGCCGCGGTCACCGCCCTCGCCCTCCGCTGTCACCTCGCTTTCACCCCGCCCGAGGAGCCGCCCCCATGAGCACCCGTCCCGCGCCGCCCCGACCCGCCGGCGGCCTGCCCGGCCTGGACGAACTGCTGCCACAGACCACCGAGTTCTACGTCGACCTGCACCGCAACCCCGAGCTGTCGGGGGCCGAGTCCCGCACCGCGGCCCGGTTCGCCGACCGGCTCCGGGCCGACGGGTTCCGGGTGCTGCGCGGCGTCGGAGGGCACGGTGTCGCGGCCGAACTGCGCAACGGCGACGGGCCGGCCGTCCTGCTCCGCGCCGAACTCGACGCCCTGCCGGTGGCCGAGGAGACCGGTGCGCCCTACGCCAGTACCGCCGGCGCCGCCGGCCCGGACGGGCGGCGGGTACCGGTCATGCACGCCTGCGGCCACGACGCCCACCTGGCCTGCGCGGCGGGAGCGGCCCGCTGGCTCGCCGGCCGGCGGGACCGCTGGCAGGGCACGCTCCTCGTCGTCGGTCAGCCGGCCGAGGAGACCCTCTGCGGGGCCCGGGCCATGCTGGAGGACGGACTGTACGACCGGCTGACGCCGCCGGACGAGGTGCTCGCCCAGCACACGGCGCAGTTCCCGGCGGGGATGGTGGCGCACGCAGAGGGGCCGGTACTGGCCGGCAGCGTCTCGCTGGAGGTGGTCCTGGAGGGCGACGGCGGCCACTCCGCCACTCCGCACCTGGCCTCCGATCCGCTGCTGACCGCTGCCGGGGTGGTGGTGCGGCTGCCCGCAGTCGCCGCCCGTGAGGCCGATCCCGCCGAACGCCTCGTCGTCACCGCCTCCTCGCTGCGGACCGGCGACGCGGGGGCCACCGGCAACGTCGTCCCTTCCCGCGCGGTGCTGCTGGTCGCGCTGCGCGCCTTCTCCGAGGGTGCGCTGGACCGGGCCGTCGCCGCGGTGGAACGCGTGGTCCGCGCCGAGGCCGCGGCGGCGGCACGGCCGCCGCGGGTCGCGGTCAGGGTGCTGTCGCGTTCCGTCGCCACCCGCTCGGATCCCCGGACCGCCGCGGGGGTGCGCGCGGCGCACCGGGAGTTGTTCGGTGCCGAGCGGGTCGCCACCTGGCCCCCCTCCCCGGCCACCGAGGACTTCCCGCTGCTGACGGGGGCGGGCGCGCACCTCCACGGTCGGCCCGGCATACGCGGGTGCTACTGGATGCTGGGCGCGACGGGTCCGGCGCAGTGGGCGGACGCGCCCGGGGACGCGGCCGAGAAGCTGCGCTCGCTGCCCGCCAACCACTCGCCGCGCTACCTGCCGAGCCCCCGTCTCACGCTGCGGACCGGGACCGCCGCGCTCGCCTCCGCGGCACTGGCGCGCCTGGGGGCGCCGGCCGGCTGAGGCCCGTCCGCGCACCCCGCGGCCGGCGGTCCGGGCGCGGCCCGCCGCGTCTCGGGGCCGGGGCGCGGGGTCAGCCGGTGGGGTCCGGTACGGCCCCGCCGTACGCCTGCGCCCCGACCCCCGGGCCGGGGCCCGCCTGGTCGAGTCGCTGCTCGGCCCAGATGGTCTTGCCCTGCCGGGTGTGCCGGACACCCCAGCGGGAGCTGAGCCGCATGACGATGTAGAGGCCCCGGCCGCCCTCCTCGTTCTCCCGCGCGTGGCGCACGTAGGGGCTGGAGCTGTTGGCGTCGGCGACCTCGCAGATCAGCCTGCCGCTGTCGTGGATGAGCCGGAGCCGGATCGGGCCCGCGCCGTAGCGGATGGCGTTGGTGACGAGTTCGCTGACGACGAGTTCGGCGGTGAAGGCCGCGTCGTCGAGACGCCAGGCGGCGAGCTGCCGGTCGACGAGTCGCCGCGCCGTGGACACGATCGAGGCGTCGGTGGGAAGCGTCCAGTCGGCGACGTCCTCGGGCGGTAGCGCGCGGGTGCGAGCCAGCAGCAGGACCGCGTCGTCCTTGCGGGACGGCGCCATCCGGTACACGGCGGTGTCGCACACCTCCTGCAGGGGCCGGGAGGCGGGGGCGAGGACCTTCTCCAGGCAGCGGCGGGCGGCGTTCGGGTCCCTCCTGGTCGCGAGGAGGCCGTCGGAGTAGAGCGCGATCAGACTTCCGGGGGACAGCGGCGTCACGACCGGGGTGTAGGCGTGCCCGCCGCCCTCGCCGAGCGGCGGGCCCTCCGGGACGTCCACCGGGACGGGCGAGCCGTCGGGGTCGAGCACGATCGGAGCGGGATGGCCGGCGCGGACCATGGCGCACAGCCGGGCGACCGGGTTGTAGACGGTCACCGCGCAGGTGGCCACGTGGGAGCCGGGGCGGCGCCGGGTCCCCCCGAGCTCGGTGGCGACCTCGTCCAGTCGGGTCAGCAGTTCGTCGGTCTCCAGGTCCTGCATGGCCAGGGTGCGCAGGGCGACGCGGAGCTGGCCCGTCGTGGCGGCCGCCTCGATGCCGTGGCCGGACACCTCTCCGACCACGAGGGCGACGCGGGTGCCCGACAGGGGGATGACGTCGAACCAGTCCCCGCCGGCGCTCTCCGGCAGGTAGACGTGCGCGGTCTCCACCGCGGAGAGCCGCGGTACGGTGCCCGGCTGGAGCCTGCGCTGCAGGGTCGAGGCGATGGTGTGCTCGCGGCGGTAGCTGCGCGCGTTGTCCAGGTGGGCGGACGCCGTGGAGGCCACCTGCTTCGCCACGTCGAGGTCCGCCTCGTCGAAGGGCTCGGGTCGGTGCCGGTAGAGCGTCAGCAGGCCGAGGGTGGTCTCCCGGGCCCGGAGCGGGGCGACGATCATCGAGTGGACGCGTTCCTCGAACAGGGGCGCGAACGCCGCCGGGTCGGCGGCCACCCAGGGCGCGTCCGCCGACACGCTCACCACTCGGGCCTGCAGGTCGTTGCGGACCTGGGTGAACGGCGTGGGATAGGGACACGGGACGCTCTCCCCCAGTCTCCGGATCGTCCGGAAACCGGCGGGTGCGACCGCTATCCGGCGCAGCGGCGCGTCCACGGGCGGTACGCCTGCCGGCCGGCCGCCGTCGGGGCCCTCGTCCAGCAGGTCGACGCTCGCCGCGTCGGCGAAGGCGGGCACCAGCGCGTGCACCACCTCGCTGCCCGTGGCGGCCGCGTCCAGCGAGGAGCCGACGTTCTCGTGCACCGCGCCGAGCACGGCGAGGCGGTCCGCCGCGGCCTGCTGTTCGGCGACGTCCTCGACGACCGCGACCAGGCCGGACATGGGGCCGTCCAGGGGGAAGAGGGAGATCCTCAGGGCGAGAGTCCGCCTCGGGTCGGAGGGGGACCTGCCGCGCACCAGGCGGCCCCGCAGCGGTCTGCCGGTGGCGAGGACCTCGTCGATCATGCCGTTGAGCTGGGCGGCGTCGAACCCGGGAGCGAAGTCCTCCACCCCGTGCCCGACCACGTCCACGTCGGCGAGCCCCTGCACCCCTCGGCCGGCGGGGTTGAACCGGACGACCTTGCGGTCCGCGCCGAAGACGAACAGGCCCTGGGGTGAGTTGCCGAACAGCGCGTTCATCACCGTGCTGTCGTCGACGGAACCGGATGTCAACGCGGGCTCCCTTCGCGGGTACGCCCCCGTCTCACCCTCTCGCATCCCCGCACACCGGCAACTCGACGACCGCCGGGTCGGGGGCGGGCATCGGCGCGGGGCCGTTGGGCGGTCGGCGCACGGGTGCCGGCGGGGCGCTCGCCGGCGCGGACGCGGACGGAGGCCGGGGAGGGCGGCGACCGGGGCAGCCGGGACAGCGCCGTTCGGCCGGGATTCCGGGGCGGGGGCGGCGACCCGGGTCAAGCCGCCGGACCCGCCGGAGGGCCGGCGGTCCGGTCCCCCGCGGCAGGCCGGCCGAGGACGCTCAGGGCCGGGCCAGCAGGGTGCGTACTCCTTCCGAGGTGAGCGTCAGCGGGTGCGTGGACCCCGCGTCGATACTCAGCGACACCTCCTCGGTCGGCCACTGCGCGGCGAGGGCGCCCAGCGGCACCAGCCGGTAGCGCGAGATGGACGGCAGCAGGCCGGCCATCTCGATCTCCGAGGTGAACACCGGCACGACCTGCTCGCCGCCCGGTTGCTCCAGGACGGGCAGCGCGACCGCGGACGCGTCGGCGGCGTCCGGCGGGACGGCGTCGTCGGGGACGGGCACCAGCACGTCGCAGTGGGCGAGCGTGTCGAGCGCCACCGTGTCCTCGGTGTCGCGGCTGAGGGCGTCCAGTGCCTGTTGGGCGGGGCTGGCGTGGTTGTCGTTCGCGGGTGTTTCCATGGCGCCTTCCCTCGTGGCTGCGGTGCGGTCGACGGCCGGACCGGTGTTCCTGGTCCGGGCGCGGTCCGCCTTCGCGTACCCGGACCGGGTCGCGCCAATCATGCCGCCCGGGGTCGCCGCGCCCGGTCCGGTCGTGGTCGCGCATCTCGCGGCCGGGACAGGGCCGTCACCGCGGGGTGGCACCGCCGCGCGCCGTGGTGTCCGGGGGCAGGCCCGGACACCACGGGCGGCGCCGGTCAGGCGAGGTCGAACCGGTCCAGGTTCATGACCTTGTCCCAGGCCGCGACGAAGTCCTCGACGAACTTCTGCCCGGCGTCGTCGCTCGCGTAGACCTCCGCAAGGGCGCGGAGCTCGGAGTTGGAGCCGAAGACGAGGTCGGCACGGCTGCCGCCCCACTTCAGCTCACCGGTGGCGGCGTCGCGGCCCTCGAAGGCGGTCTGGTCCTCCGAGGTCGCCTTCCACGTCGTGCCCATGTCCAGCAGGTTGACGAAGAAGTCGTTGGTCAGCGCACCCGGCGTGTCGGTGAGGACGCCGAGCTGGGACTGCCCGTGGTTCGCGCCCAGCACGCGCAGGCCGCCCACCAGGACCGTCATCTCGGGTGCGCTCAGGGTCAGCAGGTTGGCCCGGTCGAGCAGCAGGTACTCGGCCGGGAGCCGGTTGCTCTTGCCCTGGTAGTTGCGGAACCCGTCGGCGGCCGGCTCCAGCGCGGCGAACGACTCCACGTCGGTGTGCTCCTCGGTGGCGTCGACACGGCCCGGCGTGAAGGGCACCTCGATGTCGTGGCCGGCGTCCTTGGCGGCCTTCTCCACGGCAGCGCAGCCGCCCAGGACGATCAGGTCGGCCAGGGAGACGTTCCCGGCGCCGCTGTTGAACTCCCGCTGGATCCCCTCCAGGGTGCGCAGCACCGTGGCGAGCCGGTCGGGGTCGTTGGCCTCCCAGGAGCGCTGCGGCTCCAGGCGGATGCGGGCCCCGTTGGCGCCGCCCCGCTTGTCGCTGCCGCGGAACGTCGACGCGGACGCCCACGCGGTGGCGACCAGCTCGGAGACGGTCAGCTCCGACCCCAGGATGCGGCTCTTCAGCGCGGCGATGTCCGCGGCGCCGATGAGCGCGCCCTCGCGGGCCGGCAGCGGGTCCTGCCAGAGCAGGGTCTCCTGCGGCACCTCCGGGCCGAGGAACAGCGACTTCGGGCCCATGTCGCGGTGGGTCAGCTTGTACCAGGCGCGGGCGAAGGCGTCCGCGAACTCGTCCGGGTTCTCGAAGAAGCGGCGGGAGATCGGCTCGTAGATCGGGTCGAAGCGCAGCGACAGGTCCGTGGTGAGCATCGTCGGGAGCCGCTTCTTCGACGGGTCCTGCGGGCCGGGCACGACCGCCTCGGCGTCCTTGGCCACCCACTGCTTGGCGCCGGCCGGGGAGTCGGTCAGCTCCCACTCGTAGCCGAAGAGGTTCTCGAAGAAGTTGTTGCTCCACCGGGTGGGCGTGGTGGTCCAGGTGACCTCCAGGCCGGAGGTGATGGCGTCCGCGCCCTTGCCGGTGCCGTAGGTGCTGCGCCAGCCGAGGCCCTGCTCCTCGAGGGAGGCGGCCTCGGGGTCGTTGCCGACGTGGTCGGCGGGGCCCGCACCGTGGGTCTTGCCGAAGGTGTGGCCGCCCGCGATCAGGGCGACGGTCTCCTCGTCGTTCATCGCCATCCGGCGGAACGTCTCGCGGATGTCGCGTGCCGCGGCGATCGGGTCGGGGTTGCCGTTCGGGCCCTCCGGGTTGACGTAGATGAGGCCCATCTGCACCGCGCCGAGCGGGTTCTCCAGCTCGCGGTCGCCGCTGTAGCGCCGGTCGTCCAGCCAGGTCGTCTCCGGACCCCAGTAGACGTCCTCCTCCGGCTCCCACACGTCCTCGCGGCCGCCGCCGAAGCCGAAGGTGTCGAGGCCCATCGACTCCAGGGCCACGTTGCCGGCCAGGATCATCAGGTCCGCCCAGGACAGGCTCCGGCCGTACTTCTTCTTCACCGGCCACAGCAGGCGGCGCGCCTTGTCCAGGTTGGCGTTGTCCGGCCAGCTGTTCAGCGGCGCGAAGCGCTGCTGGCCGGCACCGGCGCCGCCGCGCCCGTCGCTGATCCGGTAGGTGCCCGCACTGTGCCAGGCCATCCGGATGACGAAGGGGCCGTAGTGGCCGAAGTCGGCGGGCCACCACTCCTGCGAGGTGGTGAGGACCTCGGCGATGTCCTGCTTGACGGTCGGCAGGTCGAGGCCGGCGAAGGCCTCGGCGTAGTCGAAGTCCTCGCCCATCGGGTTGGCGACGGCCGGGTTCTTGGCGAGGATCTTCACATTGAGTCGCTCGGGCCACCACTGGCGGTTTCCGCCGCCCTGCGTCGGGTGGAGAGCGCGGTCGTGCGCTACCGGGCAGCCACCTGTCGTGCCCTCGGCCTTGGGGTCGGTGACGATGGCATCGGGGTTCTCAGACATGGGAGTCCTTCCGGATCACGTGATCACGGTGCTGAGGAACTGGGGGCGGGGGAACACTCGGGGCACAGGCCCCAGTAGATGACCTCGGCCTCGTCGATGGCGAAGCCGTGGTCGACGGATGCGGTCAGGCAGGGCGCCTCGCCGACCGCGCAGTCGACGTCGGCGAGGACACCGCACACCCGGCAGATGACGTGGTGGTGGTTGTCGCCGACGCGACCCTCGAACCGCGCCGGGCTCCCGGCGGGCTCGATTCGGCGTATGAGCCCCGCCGCGGTGAGCGCGTGCAGGCCTTCGTACACGGCCTGCACGGAGACGTGGCCCACGCGGTGGCGCACTCCGGAGGCGATCGCCTCGGCACCGAGGTGGTCGCCGTCCCGGACGGTCTCGAGCAGTGCGACGCGGGCGGCCGTCACCCGCAGGCCTGCGCCGCGCAGCTCTTCGGCTGTGTTCGGAGTCCGGGCTGCCGTCATGCGCCCAACCTAACTCCGCACACACGAGGCGTACAGGAAAACGAACGATTCAAGTTTTGTGTCGCTCCGGCTCGCCCGCCCCGCATCCGCGCCCCGGTCCGCCCGAAGCCCTGCCCCGCCCCCCTGGTCCGCGCCGCGGCATCCTCCGGAGCCTCTTCCCACGTGCCCCGAGGCGGCCGGTGCGGGTGGGGGAATGGGGCCGAACGGCCCCCGCGGGGGTTCCCGAGGCCCTCTCGCCCGCCCGCGCCGGCGCGAGTATGCATGGAGGAGGGCACGGATCGTGCAGAGGGAGGCTTTCGCCATGACCGGGACAGCACCGCAGCCCACCGCACCGGGCGCGCCCCGGGCGGCCGGCGCGCACCGTCTGGACGCCGTCCACGTCGAGGGGGACGTGTACGCCGTCGACGTGCGAGGTCACCGCCTGCTGGTCGACCAGCCCGCGCACGCGGGCGGCACGGACACCGCCCCGACGCCGACCGAGCTGTTCGCCGCCTCCCTGGCCACCTGCGTCGCCTTCTACGCCGGCCGCCACCTGGACCACCACGGGCTGGGGCGCACCGGTCTGCGGGTGGCCGTGGAGTACACCATGGCGCACGATCCACCGGCCCGGGTGGCGGCGATCCGCCTGACCGTCACCCCGCCGCCCGGCCTCTCCGAGGAGCGGCGCGCGGCCCTGATCGCGGTCGCCTCGCACTGCGTGGTGCACCGCACCCTGCAGCAGCCGCCCGCGGTCGACATCGTGCTCGCGCCATGAGCCGGGAACCGGCGCCGGCGGGTCCGGCGCTCGTGGAACGCATCCGCCGGGGGCTCATCGGTGACGACGAGGTGCTGGACGGGCCGTACGGCCCGCAGCGGATCGTCTACGCCGACTACACCGCCTCCGGCCGCTCCCTGGACTTCATCGAGGACTTCGTCCGCGAACAGGTCCTGCCGCGCTACGGCAACACCCACACCGAGAGCTCCGGCACCGGGCTGCAGACCACCCGGCTGCGCGAGGACGCCCGCCGGATCGTGCGCGACGCGGTCGGCGGCACCGAGGACGACCTGGTGATCTTCTGCGGTTCCGGGGCCACCGCGGCGGTCGGCAAACTGGTCGGCGTCCTCGGGCTGCGCCGCCCCGACCGGCCCCCGCCCGCGGAGCGCCCGGTGGTCTTCCTCGGCCCGTACGAGCACCACTCCAACGAGCTGCCCTGGCGCGAGTCGGTCGCCGACGTGGTGGTGGTCGACGAGGACCGGGACGGCCACATCGACCTCGCCTCGCTGGAGTCCGCGCTGCGGCGCCACGCGGACCGCCCGCTGCTCATCGGCTCCTTCTCGGCGGCGTCCAACGTCACCGGCATCCTCACGGACACCGAGCGCATCGCCGCTCTGCTGCACGCCCACGGCGCGCTCTCCTTCTGGGACTACGCGGCGGCCGCTCCCTACGTCCCGATCCGGGCGGCCGAGAGCGCGCCGGGAGCGGGCGACCACAAGGACGCGCTGTTCTTCTCCCCGCACAAGTTCGTCGGCGGCCCGCAGACCCCGGGCGTCCTGGTGGTACGGCGGGACCTCGTCGTCAACGCGGTGCCCACGGTGCCCGGCGGCGGCACTGTCTCCTTCGTCGACCCGCTGGGCCACCGCTACCTCGACGATCCCGTGGCCCGCGAGGAGGGGGGCACCCCCGCCATCGTGGAGTCCGTCCGTGCGGGCCTGGTGCTGGCCCTCAAGCAGGCCGTCGGCACCGAGGTGATCCAGGCGGCGGAGGAACGGCACTGGCGGCGGGCCCTGGACCGCTGGGAGCGCAATCCGGCCCTGGAGATCCTCGGCAACCACCGCGCCCGGCGCCTGTCGATCGTCTCCTTCCGGGTCCGCCACGGGGACCGCGGCCACCTGCACCACAACTACGTGGTGGCCCTGCTCAACGACCTGTTCGGCATCCAGGCGCGTGGCGGCTGCTCGTGCGCGGGGCCCTACGGGCACCGCCTGCTGGCCATCGACGCGGTCACCTCGCACGCCCTGCGGGACGAGGTGGTGCACGGTTGCGACGGCATCAAACCGGGCTGGGTGCGCCTGAACTTCAACTACTTCATCAGCGACACGGTCCGCGACTACCTGATCGACGCCGTCGACCTGATCGCCCGGCAGGGGCACCGGCTGCTGCCCGACTACCGCTTCGACCCGCACACCGGGCAGTGGCACCACCGCAGCGGCCCTCCGGACCCTCCGCTGCGGCTGACCGACGTGCGGTGGACGGCCGACGGGATCACCGTGCCGGCCCGCCGGCACCGCCGGCGGGGCGAGGAGGCCCTGGCCGGGCAGCTGGCCCGCGCCCGCGCCGTGCTCGCGGCGCGCCCGGACGGTCTGGGCGGCGGCCCCACCGGGCTGCCCGACGCGGTCGAACGGATGCGCTGGTTCCCGCTGCCGCCCGAGTGCATGGAACAGAACCGGTCCGCCAGCTGTTGAACCCGATACCCCGCCGGGTATATGAGAGGAGCGGGTCCGCCATGCCGACCGTGGAACTGACCAAGGACAACTTCGAGGAGACCGTCACCGGCTCCGACATCGTACTGATCGACTTCTGGGCCGCGTGGTGCGGACCGTGCCGGACGTTCGCACCGGTCTTCGAGAGGGCGGCCGCGAACCATCCCGACATCGTGTTCGGCAAGGTCGACACGGAGGCGCAGCCCGAGCTCGCCGCCGCGTTCCGGATCTCCTCCATCCCCACCCTGATGGCCGTGCGCGAACGGACCGTCCTCTACTCGCAGCCGGGCGCTCTGCCGCCGCAGGCGCTGGAGGAGCTGATCGCCGGTGTTCGCGACGTGGACCTGGACGACGTGCGTCGCCAGGCCGCGGCCGGCAGCACCCCCGACCAACGCTGACCGGAGCCCGACAGGGCTCCTCCCCCGCGCGGCGCGGCCGCGCGATCGCCGCCGGACCGGAAGGCCGGCGGCGATCGACGGTCCGGCCGCCGCACCTGCCCCGCCCCGCGGCCGGCCGCTTCCCGTTCCTCGAACGTTCAGCGTGCCGTTGATGCCCCGGCTGTGTGTCGTCCCTAGGTTTCCTGAGGGTTCGGGAAGAAGGGGCTATGGACACACTGCGCGCGGTCCGGGCTCGCGGGATCACCAAGAGCTTCGGCGACGTCGTCGCGCTCGACGGCGTCGAGCTGGAGGTGGCACCGGGGCGGATCCACGGTCTGGTCGGACCCAACGGGGCCGGCAAGACCACCCTGCTCGGCCTGCTGCTGGGACTGGCGGCACCGGACGCCGGCAGCCTGGAGATCCTCGGGGAAGCGGTGCGCCGCCCGCTCGCCGTCCCCGACGGCGTCGCCGGTTTCGTCGACGGGCCGGGCCTGTACCCGTCCCTGACGGCCCGCCGGAACCTGGCCGCGCTGGCCGCACTGCACGGCCGCGGCTTACGGGCCGCCGGCGTCGACGACGCCCTCGCCCAGGTGGGCCTCACCGAGGTCGCCGACGACCGGATCCGCGGCTTCTCCCTCGGCATGCGCCAGCGGCTCGGGCTCGCCGCCGCCCTGCTGACCGGCCCGCGGCTGCTGGTGCTCGACGAGCCGTCCAACGGCCTCGACCCGGCCGGCAAGAAGCACGTGCACGGCGTCCTCACCCGGCTCGCGGCGGACGGAACGACCGTCGTGCTCTCCAGCCACCGCATGGACGACGTCGAGGCACTGTGCTCCGAGGTCACCCTGCTGGCCACCGGCCGGGTCGTGTTCTCCGGACCGCTCGGCCGGCTCGCCTCGAGGAACAGCGAGCTGGACTACCGGCTGCTCACCTCCGATCCGGACGCCGCCCGCCGGATCGCCGCCGGCACCCCCGGCATCCGTCCCGCCGACGCCCCCGCATCTCACCGCGACGAGGAAGCGCTCCTGGTGCGCGCCCCGGTACCCGCCCTCGACGAACTGGTCGTGCGGCTGGTGCGGGCGGGCGTCGCGGTGCGCGAACTGGTGCCCGTGGTGTCGCCGCTGGAGGCGGCCTTCCTCGCCCTGACCGCACCTCAGGAGGCAGACGCGTGACCGAGGTCCGCACCGCAGGAGGCCGGAGTGCGGCCGAGGCCCGCGCCCCGGGGAACAGGGGCGTGACCGGGGCCGGCAGCGCGCGCCCCGCCGGCGGGCGCCGCGTCCCGGTGGGCCGGTGCTACCGCTTCGAGCTGGTCAAGTCGTTCTCCCAGTGGCGCATCCGCCTGCTGGTGCCGCTCTGCTGGATCGCCCCGGGGGTCTTCGTCGCCGCGGTCAGCAGGCAGAGCACTCTGCCCGCGGACACCCTCTTCGGGCGCTGGATGCACGCCACCGGCTGGGCCGGACCGCTGGTCCTCCTCGGGTTCGCGGGTTCCTGGGGGCTTCCGCTGCTCACCTCGGTGGTGGCAGGCGACGTGTTCGCCGCCGAGGACCGGCTCGGCACCTGGCGCCATCTGCTCGTGGCGGTGCGGTCCCCCCGGCGGATCTTCGCCGCGAAGGCACTGGCCGGACTCACCGTCCTGCTGCTGCTCGTGGCGGGACTGGCCTGCTCCAGTGCGGTCGGCGGGATCGCGGCGGTCGGCGACCGGCCGCTGGTCGGCCTCGACGGGCACCTGCTGACGGCGTCGGACGCCGCCGGCCGGGTGCTGCTCGCCTGGCTGTGCGCACTCGCGCCGACCCTTGCCCTGGCCGGTATCGGACTGCTCGGCTCGGTGGCACTGGGGCGGTCCCCGACAGGGCTGCTGCTGCCCGCGCTCGCCGCCCTCACCATGCAGCTGGCGCAGATGCTGCCGCTGCCCGTCGCCGTGCGCCTCGCCCTGCCCGGCTACGCCTTCATCAGCTGGAACGGCCTGTTCACCGCCCCGACCCAGCTCACCCCCCTGCTGATCGCGGTCGCGGTCAGCCTGGTGTGGGCGGTGACCGCGACCGGACTGGCGTATCTGCTCTTCCTGCGGCGGGACTTCACCAACCCGGCCGAGTCCGGCCCGGGGCGGCGCGGGGCCGCCGTCGCGATCCTCCCTCCGGCCGCGCTGCTCGCCGCGACAACCGTGCTGCTCTCCACGACGACCGGGGCGGCCGGTTCCGGGATCGGGCAGGGCAAGGTGGAGCGCGCCCTGGCCACGGAGTTCGCCCACCTGTACCGCATGCAGACCGCGCAACTGCACCGGCCCGACGTGACCGAGACCCGGTTGCGCGCCTCCGCCGCGTGCAGCAAGGGCGGCGAGCGGTTCGCCGGCGCGGGCCCGGGCAACGACTGGCGTTGCGTCGTGTCCTGGCACCTCCCCGACGTGGACGCCGTGGGCACGGCCGTCTACCAGCTCGACATCACCCCCGACGGGCGGTTCGTCGCCGACGGCGACGGGCCGAAGGAAGTGAACGGCTACTTCCTGGTGCACACCCCCCACGGGGACGCACCGAACCCGCTCTGGCAGTTCGACGGCAGCGTCGAACTGCTCCACACCACGCCGAAGGGATGACTCCATGCAGGTAACACGCCGACGCAGGCGTGTCCACGACGCCCGTCCCGCCTTCCTCCGCAGACGCCTGGGCCGCCGCCTCCCCCTGGTGACCGCCGGCATCACGGCCCTCGCCCTGGTCGCCGCCGGCACCACCTTCGCGCAGACCCGCGGGTTCGGGCACGACCAGGTCGGCCAGACCACCGCGCGCGGCCGGGTCGTCGCCGACGACCAGTACCTCGACCCCTACGGCGACCGCTTCGTCGTCGACGACGGCAAGATCATGTCCTCGACGGTCAGCCCGGACGGCGGCCACCTCGCCGCCTCGGTCACCGACGGCCACAAGGTGCTGGTGGTCGTCGACCTCGCGAGCGGCGAGGTCGTGCAGAGCATCGCCGCCGCCAAGGGCGGCCAGGCCACCGACGTCGGCCAGGAGGGCCCCACCTACTCTCCCGACGGCAGGCAGCTGTGGCTGGGGCGGACCGACGGGTACACCAGGTACCGCGTCGGCGCGGACGGCACCCTCTCCGACCCGGTGGCCGTCCCCATCCCGGCCCGCGGCTCGCAGCACGCGCTCGCGGCCGCCGCGGTGTTCTCCCCCGACGGATCCACCGTGTACGCCGCGGTCAACGGCCAGAACCGGGTGGTCGCGATCGACGCTGCGACCGGCGTGATCCGGCACAGCTGGGACGTGGGCAACGCCCCGCGCGGGATGGCCGAGGCGGGCGGCAAGCTGTACGTGAGCAACGAGGGAGGGCGTCCGGCCCGGCCCGGCGACACCACGGTCAACTCGTACGGCACGCAGGTCCCCGCGGACCCGGTGACCGCGGCGACCACCACCGGAACGGTCAGCGTCATCGATCCGTCCCACCCCGACGCCCCGGTGCGCAGCATCGGCGTCGGGCTGCACCCGACCGCGGTGTACGCCAAGGACGGTGCGGTGTTCGTCACCGACACCGCCACCAACGACGTGTCCGTCATCGACGCGTCGAAGGACGAGGTCGTGCAGACCGTCGACACGCAGCCGTGGCCCGAGGCGTCGGTGGGCTACGAGCCGGACGCGGTGACCCTGACCGACGACGGCCGCCTGCTGGTGACGCTGGGGCGGGCCGACGCGGTGGCCGTGTACCGGTACACGAGCCCGCAGGAGCCCGTCGGCTACGTGGGCCTGCTGCCCACGGACTACTTCCCCGCGGAGATCGCCACCGTCGGCGACCGGGTGGTGGTCTCCAACACCCGCGGCATCGACGCCCGCCGGCCGAACGCCGGCGGTGCGCACAGCACCCACGACACGACGTCGAGCGTGCAGCGGTTCACGATGCCCGCCGACCGGGTCGTCAGGGCCGAGACGGCCAAGGTGTTCCGGCAGAACGGCTGGACCCCCGGCTCGGTCCTCACCCGCCACGGCAGGGGCACGGCCGCGCCGGTACCCGTCCCGCAGCGGCTCGGCGACCCCTCGACGATCAAACACGTCTTCCTGATCGTCAAGGAGAACCGGACCTACGACCAGGTCTTCGGGGACATGCCGGAAGGCGACGGCGACCCGTCGCTGACGGAGTTCGGTGAGAACGTGACACCGAACCAGCACGCCCTGGCCCGGCAGTTCGGCCTGTACGACAACACGTACGACATCGGCACCAACTCCGCCGAGGGCCACAACTGGCTGATGCAGGCGGACAATCCGGAGTACACCGAGTCCTCGGCCGGCGAGTACCGGCGCAGCTACGACACCGAGGACGACGCGCTCGGCCACCAGCGCTCGGGGTTCCTGTGGACGGGTGCGCAGGCGGCCGGGAGGTCGGTGCGGGACTTCGGCGAGTTCCAGCAGTTCCTCACCAAGCCGAGCGGCGCGAGCTGGCAGAACCTGTACTGCGACACCCGCACCATGCGGGCGACCGGCGCGGACACCTCCTACCGGCTGGTGTCGTCCTCGCCGATCCCGTCGCTCAACGCGGTGTCGGTGCACGGGTTCGCCAAGTTCGACACCAGTGTCCCGGACGTCTACCGGGCCGAGATCTGGAAGCGGGACTTCGAGCAGAACGGTCCCGCGGACCTGAACATGTTCTGGCTGTCCAGCGACCACACCGGCGGCCCGGCGGGCGCGGCCGCCCAGGTCGCGGACAACGACCTGGCCACGGGCAGGATCGTCGACGAGATCTCGCACAGCAGGTACTGGAAGGACTCGGCGATCTTCGTGGTGGAGGACGACTCCCAGGCCGGACTCGACCACGTCGACGGCCACCGCGCGCCGATCCAGATCATCAGCCCCTGGGCCCGCCGCGGCGTCGTCGACAGCCACTACTACAGCCAGATCATGGTCGTCCGGACCATCGAGCAGATCCTCGGCATCCACCCGATGAACCAGAAGGACAGCGCCGCCACCCCGATGCGCGCCGCGTTCACCCGGCACCCCGACTTCGGGCCGTTCCGGGCGCTGCCGAACCGCGTGCCCCTGACCGACGGTCTGGCGACGCCGCCCTCCTGCGGCGTGGACGCCCCGGCGGCCCAGGACCCGCAGGCGGCGCTCGTCGCACCGGAGAAGGTTCCGGCCGGCAAGCGGAAGCTGGCGGCCGAGTGGGCGCGCTGGAAGGCGCGGCAGCGGCTGACCGGGCCGCACGCGGTGCCCGACTACGCCAACCCGGCGCAGATGAACCACCTCACGTGGTACGAGACGCACGGCTGGACGAAGCCCTACCCCGGCGAGGACGAGGTGTACCCGCCCGAGCGGGTGCCGGGTGCGTTCCTCCCGTCGTCGGAGTCCGACGGCTGACGTCGGCGGCTCCCTCGGCGGGGTCCCGGGCCGGGCAGGACGCCGGTCCGGGGCCCCGCCCCGTTGCCGCCGCCCGCACCCCGGCTCCGGGGACCCGGCCGGCCCGGTCCTCCGGGGTCGGCGGCCTGCACGGGGCGGTCAACCGGGGAAGCGGCCCTGGGAGCGCAGCGTCCAGCGGCGCTCGGCGTACGCCAGGTCGTCCCGCCACAGCCGGCCGGCCGCGGCCCGCATCAGGGGGCGCAGCAGCGGGGCTGCGCGGCGGGCGGCGGTGAAGCCGGGCCGCTCGGAGACGGCGAGGACCGCCTCCACCACCGAGGTCCGCGGACGCCCCAGGGCGTCCGGCCCGAGCGGGGTGGCATGGGTCTCCACCACGGAGCCCACGCCCTCCCCGTCGGTGATCCGCATGACGACCGTGCGGGGCCCGGGTGCGGTGAAGACGGCGCGCACCGGTACCACCAGTCGGCCGGCGACCTTGAAGGCGACGTCGACGGTGAAGGAGTCGTCCTCGTCGTGCACTCCGTCCGCTCCGTCCGCGCCGTGCACTCCGTCGGCGCCGTCTCCGCCGTCCCGGCGCGCCCCGCCGGCCGGGGAGGGCGACCGTACGACGGTGAGGTCGACGAAGGAGTAGGGGTGGAACCAGGCTCCGTGCCAGGGGTCGAGTCGGTTGGCGACCACGTCCTCGGGCTCGCAGACGCCCGTACCGGTGTACACGGCGGTCACCGCTGCGCCGGCCGCCGGGCGCGGCGGTACCGGCGGGTGCCCGGTGGGGGTCTCCGCCCCGGCGTCGTCGAGACGCACCCAGAGCAGCACGCCGTCGTCGTGTGCGGGCCACGGCTCCCAGCCGGCGAACGGCGTCCCGTCCAGGGCCAGTCCGTGCCAGTGGCACACCAGGGTGCCGCAGCTCACCGGGCTGTCCCGGAGCGGGGCCCCCAGGTGGGGGCAGCCGCCCGGCCCGGCCACCAGGCGGCCGCCGGGATCGCGCCACAGCACGACCTCGCGGCCGGCGACGGCGCGGGCCAGCGGCCGGTCGGGACGCAGCTCGCGGGAGCCCCCGACGACGTACCAGTTGCCGGTGGGGCGGGCCTGGGCCCGTTTGAGGGCCTCGGCGATCAGGGCGGGGCGGGCGTCGCGCCAGGTGGGGCGCTGACGCTCCCAGCGGACCGGGGAGCGGCGCAGCCGCAGCGGCAGGCGCGATCGTGCGGACGCCTTGGCGCGCTTCACTCGACCTCCAGGTGCGGGACGTGGGAACGGGTGGGCGGTGCGGACGGCTCGGCCTGGGCGGGGGTCGCGGGCGCGTCGAGGGGACTCGGCGCCTCGAGGGGCGCCGGCGCGGCGGCCGGGGCACGCCGCCCGGCGGTGACGCGGGCCGCGGCCAGCCGCAGCAGTCCGTCCGCGGCGACGGAGGCACGCCGCCTGCGCGACACCACGGCACGCCGGTGCAGTGCCGCGTACCCGGTCGCGGCGACCGCGTCCAGGATGTCGCCGTACAGGACGAACGCGGTGCGGATGCAGGGCCTGGAGACCGGGTCGAGCAGCGCGATGCCGGGCTCGGCGCGCCGGTAGGCGGCACGGGTGAGGGACTCGAACTCGCGGAGCGCGGCGGTGACCCGGGGGTCGGTTCGCCGCGTCCGCCGGCAGTGGTGCAGCAGCTCCCGGTGCACGCCGTGCGCGTCGAGGAGGTCCTCGGGCAGGTACACCC
Organism: Streptomyces sp. MS06; assembly: GCF_047200655.1. Taxonomy (NCBI): domain Bacteria; kingdom Bacillati; phylum Actinomycetota; class Actinomycetes; order Kitasatosporales; family Streptomycetaceae; genus Streptomyces; species Streptomyces sp. MS06. Next base: position 88,602 of record NZ_JBJZOJ010000020.1, on the reverse strand, counting down.
GGCCTCGGTCGAGGTCCTCCCCGACGTCCCGCAGGAAGTTCGTGAGCTGGAAGGCGACGCCGAGTTCCGCCGCGTGGGGGGCCGCCTCCTCCCGCGGCGCGACGGTGCCGAGCACGGGCAGCATCTGCAGGCCGATCACCGCGGCCGAGCCGTGCATGTACCGGCGCAGGTCGTCGTAGGTGGCGTAGCAGGAGACCGTGAGGTCGCTGCGCATGGCCGCGAGGAAGTCGGCGAAGTGGCGGTGGTCGATGGCGTACCGGCGGGCGGTGTCGGCGAGGGCCCGCACCACCGGCTCGGCGCCGGGTCCCCCGGCCAGTCCGAGCGCGAGGTCGTCGTCCAGCCGTTCCAGGGCGCGGGCGCGGGCGTCCGGGGCGAGTCCGCTGTCGAGGGAGTCGACGATGTCGTCGGCCCAGCGGGCGAAGCCGTACAGGGCGTGCACGGCGGGGCGCCGGTCGGGGGTGAGGAGGCGGGTGGCGAGGAAGTAGGTGCGGCCGTGTCGGGCGTTGAGCCGGCGGCAGCGACTGTAGGCGGCTCGCAGGTCCGGGTCGGTGATACCGGCGGCGTCCAGTTCCCGGGCGGTCATGGACGTGCTCCTTCGGGGCGGGTGGAGAGGCGGGCCGAGGGGCGGGAGCCCCGAGTGGTGCCGCCGCGGCCGGGGCCGGTGATCCGGGCGGCGGCCAGCTTTCCGGAGAGCAGGACGGGCGGCACCCCCACTCCGGGGGTGGTGCCGCAGCCGGCCAGCACCGCGTTGGCGGTGCCGCGGACCAGGTTGCGGGGGCGGAACGGGCCGGTCTGGGCGAAGGTGTGCGCGGCGGAGAACGGGGTGCCCGCGGCATGGCCCTGGGCCGTCCAGTCGGCCGGTGTCACCAGGCATTCCTCCTCGATGGCCGCCCCGATGCCGTGCAGTCCGCGCTGCTCCAGTTCGCGCAGCAGCGCGTCGCGGTAGCGGGGGCCGAGGTCGTGCCAGTCGGCGGGCCCGGGGCCGATCCCGGTGTTCGGGCAGGGCGCCAGGATGTAGTGCAGGTGGTGTCCCGGCGGGGCCAGCCCGGGATCGGAGGCGGTGGGCCGGGTGATCAGCAGCGAGGGGTCGCTCATCAGCTCGCCCGTGCGGGTGAGCTCGTCGAAGGTGCGCTGCCAGGCGTGCCCGAAGGACAGCGTGTGGTGGGCGAGCTGCGGCCAGGTGCGGTCGCAGCCGGCGTGCAGGACGACCGCCGAGGGGGCGTGCCGCAGCCGTGCGGGGCGGCGAGGGGCGCGGCCGAGGAGGCGGTAGGTGACCGGTAGGTCGGGGGTGAGCACGACGGCGTCGCAGGGGATGCGGCCCTGGTCGGTGATGACCGCGGTGATCCGGTCGCCGGTGCGTTCCAGTCGGGTGACCGTGCGGCCGTAGTGGAGGACGGCCCCGGCGTCCTCGGCGGTCTCGGCCATGGCCGTCGGCAGGCTGTGCATGCCGCCGCGCGGGAAGTACACGCCGGCGACGGTGTCCATGTAGGCGATCACGGCGTAGGCGGCGAGGGCGCGGGCCGGGGCCACGCCCGCGTACAGGGACTGGAAGGTGAAGACGCGCCGCAGCCGCTCGTCGCCGAGGTGGCGGGCGACGCCGGACTCCCAGCGGCCGAAGCCGCCGAGGGCGGCCAGCCGGTAGAGGTCCGGGCCGAGCAGTTGCCACGGCGCGTCGAAGTCGGCGTCGAGGAAACGGTTCCGTTCGGCGCGGTACAGCTCCGTCAGCCAGCGGCGCAGCCTGCGGTAGCCGGCCGCCTCGGCGGGACCGGCGAAGCGCTCCACCTCCGCCTCCATGGCGTCCGCGTCGGTGTGCACGTCGAGGCTGCTGCCGTCGGCGAAGGAGGCCCGGTAGGCGGGGTGCAGCGGGATCAGTTCGACGCGGTCGCGCAGTGCGGCGCCGACCGCGGCGAAGGCCTCGTCGGCGATCTCCGGCATGGTCAGCACCGTCGGCCCGGTGTCGATGCGGTAGCCGCCGCGGACCAGCCGGCCGGCCCGCCCGCCGGGGCCGGTGTCGCGTTCGACGATGGTCACCCGCCGTCCCGCGCCGAGCAGGTGCAGGGCGGCGGACAGGCCGGCCAGCCCGGCTCCGACGACCACCACGTGGTCGGTGGGTCCCTTCAGCGTCCTGGTCACCGGCGGGCCTCCGTCCCCGCGGCGGCGAACGCGGCGGCGAACGGCAGCCCGCCGACCCGTTCGGCGGCCTCCCGGCGGGTGCCGGTCAGCTCGGCGAGCAGGGTGCGCAGCACGGCCGCCGGTTCCGGTTCCAGTCCCGCTCCGGCGAGATGGCGCAGGGCCTGGCGGGCGAGCCGTTCCACCTTCTCCCGGACCAGGTCGCGGGTGCCGGTCGCGGTGAGCACGTCACGGACCCGGTCCAGGCCCTCCTCGGTCAGGTCGGCGCGCCCGAGCGAGTCCCGCAGGACGCCCAGCGCCGCCGGGTCGGCGGCGGCGCGGGCCCGGGCCACCGCCATGAGGTAGGTGGGCTTGCCCTCGCGGACGTCCCCGCCGGACGGCTTGCCGGTGGCGGCGGGGTCGGCGAACAGGTCGTCGAGGTCGTCCCGGAGTTGGAAGGCGAGGCCGGCGCAGCGGCCCGCCCGGCACAGCGCCTGCGTCGCCGACGGGCCTGCCCCGGCGAGTGCGGCACCCATTTGCAGGGGCCGCTCGACGCTGTACAGGGCGCTCTTGAGGCAGGCGGCCCGCAGGGCGCGGTTGAGGGTCGACTCCCCGGTGGCCTGGCCCTGCACGTCGAGGTACTGCCCGGCGACCATCTCCGTCCGCGCGGTGCGCCACACGTCGCGGATCCGCTGCACCGCGCCGGGCGGGAGGGCGGCGGCGTCCAGCAGGAGGTCCGTCATCACGTCGTCGGCCCAGGCCAGGGCGAGGTCGCCGGCGAGCACGGCGGCCGCCTCGCCGAGCCGGTGCGCCGAGCGGGGCGGCTGACGGTCGGCGTACTGCCGAGCGACGGCGGTGTGCAGCGCGGGACGGCCCCGGCGGGTGGTGGCGTCGTCCATGAGGTCGTCGTGCACGAGCGCGCAGGTCTGCAGCAGTTCCAGCGCGGCGCCGGCCCGCAGCGCCGCGTCGACCTGCGCCGGGTCGCCGCCGCCGCAGGCCCGCAGGGACCACCACAGCAGGCGCGGCCTCCCGCGGCGTCCCCCCTGCAGGGTGAAGTCGGCGACGCGGTCGGCGAGATCGCCGGCGAAGAGCAGGTCCAGGCCCCGGGCGGGGGCCAGACGGGTGGCGAGGAGGCGGGCCAGCGTGTCGCGGACGGCCTCCGCGACATCGCCGTCCACGGCGCGCGGGTCCGGGACGGGACGCGCGGGAGCCGGGCGGCCCGGGTCCGTGCCGGCCGCCGGGGGGCGGGCGGCGCCCCCCGGCGGCTCGCTCCTGCGGTGGTCGGGATCGGGTGGGCCACCCGGCGAGGCCGTACTCGGACACATCTCCTGGGTGGAGCTCATCAGGGATCCTCTCGCCCGTCGTGTCACCTGCATGTGGACACATTCCGCGCGGGGCGCCGACCCGGATGCGCCATTCGGGGAACGTACGTCCGTCGCGCTCGCGCATCCGGGTCGCACCTCCGCGGGGAAGACGGCCGCGGGGGGAACGGCTGTCGGTGGGCACCCGGAGTGCGCACGGCGGGGGATCAGGCGGGCGAGGAGGCGGATGTGAGCAGCGTGAGCGGTGAGCGGCGGTGGGACGTCGTGGTGGTGGGAGCCGGGCTCGCCGGGCTGGCGTGCGCCCGGGACCTGCGGGACGCCGGGCTGCGGGTGCGGGTGCTGGAGGCCGGGGACCGGGTGGGCGGCCGGACGCGCACCGACCGGGTCGAGGGCTGCGTCGTCGACCGGGGGTTCCAGGTCTTCAACACGGCCTATCCGCAGGTGCGCCGGCGGCTGCCGCTCGGGCGCCTGCTGCTGCGGCCCTTCACTCCGGGGCTCCTGGTGCACACCGGTGAGGGGCGGCAGCGGTTCGCCGATCCGACGAGGACGCCCCGTGCGGCGCTGCGCGCGCTGCCGGGCGGTCCGGCCGGCCCGCGGGACCTGGCGGCCCTGGCCGCGCTGACCGGCTGGGACATGCTGGCGCCGGCGGCGCTCGTGCGGCGGGCGCGGGACCGCTCCACCCGGGAGGCCCTGGCCGCGGCGGGTTTCGGCGAGGACTTCGTGGAGCGGTTCTTCCGCCCCTTCCTGTCGGGGGTGTTCCTGGAGGACGAACTGGCCACCTCCGCCCGGTTCTTCCACCTGGTGTGGCGGAGCATGGCCCGCGGCACGATCTGCCTGCCCGCCGAGGGCGTGCGGGCGGTGCCGGAACTGCTGGCGGAGGGGCTGCCGCCGGGGACGGTCGGCCTGGACTCGCCGGTGACGGCTCTCGTCGAGGGCGGCGTCCTCGTCGGCGGGGAGCGCACGGTGGCGGCGCGGGCCGTGGTGGTGGCCGCGGGCCCCGCGGCGGCGGCACACCTGCTGCCGGGTCTGAAGGTGCCGCCGTACCGCACCGTCACCACGTACTACCACCTCGCGCCGCGTTCACCGCTGCGCGAACCGACGCTCCTGACGGACGTGCGGCGCCGCTTCGCGAACAGTTGCGTGCTGACCGAGGTGCACCCCTCGTACGCGCCGCGCGGGTACGCGCTGGTGGCGACCTCCGTCCTGGGCGCGGAGTCCGAGGGGCGCGAGCCCGCGGTGCGCGCGGCCCTGGCCGAGTGCTACGGCACCGACACCACCGGCTGGGATCTGCTGACCGCCCGGACGGTGGCACAGGCGCTGCCCGCGATGGAGCCGGGGCTGCCGCTCACACGTACCACCCGGGCGGGGGCCGGGCGGTACGTGTGCGGCGACCACCGGGCGACGGGGTCGGTGCAGGGCGCGCTGGCCTCGGGGGCGCGGGCCGCGCGGGAGGTGGCGGCCGACCTGGCCCGCGGCTGAGCACGGCGCGGGCGGGACGCGACCGGCGGACACCGCAGGGGTGCGCTCCGGTTCGCCCGGCGCGGGGCACGCGGCCCCTCGGGTGACCGGGCCGCGGTCAGGGCGGTGCGTCGCCCCGCTCCCGCTCGGTGCGCAGCACCTCCTCGACGTCCCCGAGCCGGTCCAGGCCCTGCACGGCCCGGGAGGTGCGCCGGTTGCCGGCGAGGACGGCGCGATGGCGGTGGACGAAGGACCAGTAGCCGGTGGTGAACGGGCAGGCCCGCTCGCCGGTGCGGTCGCCCGGGCGGTGGGCGCAGCCGCGGCACAGGTCGCTCATGCGGTGCAGGTAGGCGCCGCCGGAGGTGTAGGGCTTGGTGGTCATGCGGCCGCCGTCGGCGTACTGGGACATGCCGATGACGTTGGGCAGCATCACCCAGTCGTAGCCGTCGACGAAGCAGCGGTGGAACCAGTCGGTGACGGCGCGGGGGTCCCAGCCGCGCTGGAGCGCGTGGCTGCCCAGCACCATCAGCCGGGGGATGTGGTGGGTCCAGCCGGTGTCCCGCACCTGGGCGAGGACGGTGGACAGGCAGCGGGCGGTGACGGCGTCGGCGTCCAGTTCGAGGAACCACCCGGGCAGCGGGGCCCGGTGGCGCAGCGCGTTGCGGTGGCGGTAGTCCTCGCCGAAGTACCAGTAGAGCTGCCACACGTACTCGCGCCAGCCGGCGACCTGCCGGACGAAGCCCTCGACGCTGTGGACCGGCGCGCGGCCGGCGCGCCAGGCGTCCTCCGCGGCGGCGACGACTTCGGCGGGGTCGAGCAGGCCGAGGTTGAGGGAGGTGGACAGCAGGCTGTGGCTCATCACCGGGTCGGCGGCGAGCATGGCGTCCTCGTGCGGGCCGAACCCGGCGAGCCGGTGCTCGGTGAACCGGCGCAGCGCGGCCAGGGCCTCGCGGCGGGAGGCGGGGAAGAGGCGCGGTCCGTCCCGGCCGACGAAGCGGATGCCGTCCTCGCGCTCCCACCGGTCCAGGTCGGCGCGGACCTCCTCGTCGATGCCGTCCTCACGGGGCCGGTACGGCCGGGGCGCGTCGAGTGTGCGCGCCCCTCGGGGCGGGGGTTCGCGGTTGGCGTGGTCGTGGTTCCAGCGGCCGCCGGCCGGGGTGTCGCCGTCCATCAGCAGGTCCTGCTCGCGGCGGACCCAGCGGTAGAAGTCCTCCTGCCGCAGCCGGCGTCCGTCGCGTCCGTCGGCCCAGGCGCGGAATTCCTCGTGCGGCAGCAGGAAGCCGCGGGCCGGCAGCACCCGCACCCGGTCCAGGGAGCGGACCAGGCGCAGGGCGGCCCGCGAGGTGGGGTGGTGGACGGTGACGCCGCCGTCGCCGGCCGCCTCGCGGAGCCCTTCGCGGTAGGTGTCGGCGCGCACGTAGCGGACGCGGTCGCCGAGTTCGGCGGCCCGGTGGCGCATCGCGGAGAGCACCAGGTGGGCCTTGGCCCGGTGGAAGCGGCGCCGGCGGAACACCGAGCGGGCCTCGATCATCACCACCGGCGCGTCCCCGGCCGGGCCCGACGGGCCGGGCGTGAGGAAGTGGGGGCCGAGCTGGTCGCCGAACAGCCAGTGCCGTTCCGTCACGGGGCGCGCTCCTCAGTTCCGCCGGTCGCGGGCCCGGCGGAACCGGTCCAGTCCGTCGGACAGGTCGACGATCGGGTCGGGGTAGTCGAGCGCGGCACGGTCCAGGCCGGCCAGCTTCCACGGTTCGTGCACGTGGCGGCCGTCGACGTCGGCGAGTTCGGGCACCCAGCGGCGGACGTAGGTCCCGTCGGGGTCGTACCGCTTGGCCTGGGTGACCGGGTTGAGGACCCGGTTGGGGCGGGTGTCGGTGCCGGTGCCCGCCATCCACTGCCAGTTGAGCTGGTTGTTGGCGATGTCGCCGTCGACCAGCCACCGCAGGAAGTGGGCGGCGCCGACCCGCCAGTCGACGTACAGCGTCTTGCACAGGAAGCTGGCCGCCAGCAGCCTGGCCCGGTTGTGCATCCAGCCCTCGTGGCGGAGCTGCCGCATCGCCGCGTCGATCACCGGGTAGCCGGTGCGGCCCTCCCGCCACGCCTCGACGTCGTCCCGCGCCGTGCGCTCGGAGCGCCAGTGGTCGTGCTTGGTGCGGTAGTCGGCATGCGCGGCGGACGGGCGGGCGGCGAGGACCTGGTGGTGGAAGTCGCGCCAGGCGAGCTGCCGGACGAACGACTCGGCACCGGCGCCGCCGTGCCTGCGGGCCCGGTGGACCAGTTCCACCGGGGACAGGGTGCCGAAGTGCAGGTCCGCGGAGAGCCGGGAGGTGGCGTCGGCGGCCAGGTCGTCGCGGGTGTCGTCGTAGGCGCCCAGGCCGTGCCGCCAGTAGGCGGTCACCCTCCTGCGGGCCTCGCTCTCGCCGCCGGCGGGCAGGGCGGGCGAGACGCCGGTTCCGTCGCCGCGGGCGGGCGGGCGCTCCCCCTTGACGTGTTCGGGGACGTGCACCCGGCGGGGCGCCGGTGCCGCGGCGCGCAGCGCGACCCGGTCCCAGTGCCGGTGGTAGGGCGTGAAGACGGCGAAGTGGTCCGAGGAGGCCGGTGTGACCTCTCCGGGCGGCACGGCGACGGTGACCGCGTCGTGGACGAAGAAGCGGCGGCCGTCGGACTCCAGTGCCCGCCGCAGGCGGTCCTCGCGGCGGGCCCCGAACCTGCTGTGCGTCGCCGCCATGTGCACCTCGTCGGCGTCCGCCTCCGCCACGACCCGGCACACCTCCTCCACCGGGTCGCCGGAGCGCACCACGAGGCGTCCGCCGCGCTCGCGGAGGGCGGTGTCGAGGTCGGTCAGGCAGTCGGCGAGGAAGGCGCTGCGGTTGGGTGTGTCGAACCCGGCCGCCGACACGGCGCGGTCGCGCACGAACAGCGGGACGACCGCGTCGGCGGAGTCGAGCGCGGCGGTCAGCGGCGGATGGTCGTGCAGACGCAGGTCGGAGGTGAACAGGACGACCGAGACGTGCATGGGTTTCAGCTTCTCTCCGGAGGACGACGGCGGCCGGTACGGACCGGTATGTCTTCCGGGGAGGCCGGGGCCGCGGATGCGGTGCCGTGGCCGGCGGCGGATCCGGTGCCGTGGCCGGCGGCGGATCCGGGGTCTCCCCGCCCGGGCCCGGGGGTGCCGCCGCCCGCGGCGTCCTGCCCGGCCCCGGGGGTCGCACCGCCCGTGACCGCGCTCCCGGCGGTGGCCGCCTGCCGCGGCTGCCCGCCGCGGGCGCAGGCGGTACGCACGATGTTGCGGGCCATACCGCCGAAGACGACCGCGTGGAACGGGGAGATGCTCCACCAGTACAGGTGTCCGAGCAGCCCGCGGGGGTGGAACAGGGCCCGCTGCCGGTAGCGCACCGGTCCGTCTCCTTCGCCGCCGTCCACCCCCATCTCCAGCCAGGCCAGTCCGGGCAGCCGCATCTCCGCCCTGAGCCGCAGCAGACGCCCCCGCTGGATCTCCTCCACCCGCCAGAAGTCCAGCGAGTCGCCGACCCGGAGTCTGCGGGCGTCGCGGCGGCCCCTGCGCAGTCCGACCCCGCCGACCATGCGGTCGAGCCGGCCGCGCACCGCCCAGGCCAGGGGGAAGGAGTACCAGCCGTTCTCCCCGCCGATGCCCTCGATGACCTCCCACAGCGCCTCGGGGTCGGTGTCCGCCTCGCGTTCCCGCAGGTCCGTGTAGAGGCTGCCGCCGGCCCAGTCGGGGTCGGTGGGCAGCGGGTCGCTGGGGGCGCCGGGCACCGAGGCCGACGACCAGCGGGTGGTGACCTGGGCCTCGCGGACGCGCTGCAGCGCCAGCGCGACGGCGCGGTCGAAGCCGAGGGGATGGCCGGGCGGGCTGGGCACGTACCGCTCGATGTCCGCGTCGCGGCACACCACCTCGTGGCGCAGGGACTCGGTGAGCGGGCGGGCGATCGAGGCGGGCACCGGGGTGACCAGCCCCACCCAGTGGCTGGACAGGCCCGGGGTGAGCACGGGCACCGGCAGGATGAGGCGCCGCGGCAGCCCTGCCACGGCGGCGTACCGGCGCATCATGTCCAGGTAGGTGAGCACCTCCGGTCCGCCGATGTCGAAGGTCCGGTTGACGGTGGGCGGCAGGCCGGCGGAACCGACGAGGATGCGCAGCACGTCCCGCACGGCGATCGGCTGGATGCGGGTGTGCACCCAGCGCGGGGTGACCATCACCGGCAGCCGCTCGGTGAGGTAGCGCAGCATCTCGAAGCTGGCGGAGCCGGAACCGATGATGACCGCGGCGCGCAGCACGGCGGTCGGCACGCCCGAGTCGAGCAGGATGCGGCCGACCTGGGCCCGGGAGCGCAGATGCGGGGAGAGTTCGGACGGGGGGACGTTCGCCGGGGTGAGGCCGCCGAGGTAGACGATCCGGCGGGCGTGGGCCCTGCGGGCCTGCTCGCCGAAGACGCGGGCCGCGCGGCGGTCGGTCCGCTCGAAGTCCGGACCGCTGTCGAGCGCGTGCACGAGGTAGTAGGCCACGTCCACGCCCTCCATGGCCCGGGCCACCGAGTCGGCGTCGGTGACGTCCCCCTGGACGATGTCCACCCGGTCGGCCCAGGGGTGGTCGCGGAGTTTGCCGGGGGTGCGGACCAGGCAGCGCACCCGGTGTCCGGCGGCGAGCAGCTCCGGCACCAGCCGCCCGCCGATGTAGCCGCTCGCGCCGGTCACGAGGCAGGTCGCGGGCGCGTCCGCGGCCCGCCCCTCGTCGCGCGTCCCGGTGGCCTGTTCGTCGTCCATGGTTCCGCCTCAGCCGGCCGTGCTGCGCCGGAGCGTCGTCGTGTCCGACCCACGGCGTGCCGCACGGGTCCGTGCAGCACACCGCGGGTCCCTGCGGGTGTCATCGCAGCTCCTACAGGTCTCTACCGTGCGGGCCGCGCCGCCGGATGCGCCCGGTGCGTGTGGCGGCCGGGTGAGCGTTCCGGTGCCGCTCGCCGTGGAGCGGGGCGAGCGCCCGGTCCCACGCAGTGGCGCGCGGGTGCATCCGTTGGCGTTCCGCCGGCCGTAGACGCGGTAGGTTCCCGGTGCTGCCGTCCCCGGCACGCGCCGATTCGTCCCGATGAAGGAGCATGATGTCGTCCGTCCGGCGCACCCGCTGGCTCGTCCCCCTGGTCCTGTTCGTCGTGTGGCTCGGCGTGGGGGGCGTGCTCGGGCCGTTCGCGGGGCGCCTGGGCGAGGTCGCCACCAACGATCGGTCGGCGTTCCTGCCGCGCAGCGCGGAGTCGACGCAGGTGCTGCGGGAGCAGGCCGCGTTCCAGCAGGACGAGTCGCTGCCCGCGATCGTCGTCTGGACGGTCGACGGGAGCAGGTCCGCGGACTCCCTGACGGGCCCGGCCGCGCGGGCCCTGGACTCCCTCGACGGCGACCCGGCGCTCGCCGGGCCGGTGTCCCCGCCCCTGGCCTCCGGGGACGGCGAGGCGCTGCGCGGTGTCGTCCCGCTGCGTCCCGACCTCGGTGACGGGCTCGCGGACGCGCTCGACCGGGTGCGGGCGGCGGCCGGGCAGGTGCCGTCGACCACGGTCCAGCTGGCGGGTCCGGCCGCCAGTCAGGCGGACCTGGCCGACGCGTTCTCCGGCATCGACGGGCTGCTGCTGGTGGTCGCGCTGGTCACAGTGCTGGTGATCCTGCTGCTGGTGTACCGCAGCGTGCTGCTGCCCGTGCTGATCATCCTGGGGGCGGTCTTCGCGCTGGGCCTCGCCTGCGCCGTGGTGTACGCGCTCGCCGACCACGACGTGGTTCGCGTGGACGGCCAGGTGCAGGGCATCCTGTCGATCCTGGTGATCGGCGCGGCGACCGACTACGCGCTGCTGCTGACCGCGCGGCACCGGGAGGAACTGGCCGCCGGCCGGGACCGTTTCGCCGCGGTGCGGGCGGCGGTGCGGCGCTCTGCGGGCGCGGTGGTGGCCAGCGCTTCCACCGTGGCGGTGGGGCTGCTGGCACTGCTGCTGAGCGATCTGACCAACAACCGCGCGCTCGGGCCGGTCGGCGCCATCGGCATCGTGTGCGCCGTACTGTCCGCGCTCACCTTCCTGCCTGCGGTACTGATGCTGCTCGGCCGGGCCGCGTACTGGCCGGCCCGGCCCCGGCCCGGGACCCGGGAGCGCGGGCGCAGGCTGTGGGAGCGGGTCGGGAGCCGGGTCGACCGCACTCCGCGCCGGGTGTGGGCGGTCTGCCTGCTGGTGCTGGTGCCGCTGGCGGCCCTGTCGTCCACGCTCACCTCGAAGGGGGTGCCGCTGGACGAGACCTTCGTCAACGACGCCCCGTCCGTCGCCGCCCAGCAGACGCTCGCCCGGCACTTCCCCGGCGGCTCCGGCAACCCGGCGGTCGTCACCGCGGCCGCCGGCCGGCTCACCGAGGTCTCCGACGCGGCCCGCGGCACCTCCGGCGTCGCCTCGGTGGCACCGCTGACCGGGCAGGGACGGCCCGGAACCGACGCGCCCCCCAAGGTGGCCGACGGGCGGGTACTGCTGTACGTGACGTTGCGTGACGGGGCCGACGGCGAGGAGGCGCGTGCGACGGTGGCCCGGCTGCGGTCCGCCGTGCACGACGTCCCCTCGGCCGACGCGCTGGTGGGCGGCTACACCGCGCAGCGCTACGACACCGAGCAGACCGCCGAACGGGACCGCGCGGTGATCGTCCCGGTGGTACTGGCCGTCATCCTGCTGGTGCTGATCGGGCTGCTGCGCGCGCTGGTGGCGCCGTTGCTGCTGGTGGCGACCGTGGCCCTGAGCTTCCTCGCCACCCTCGGTGTGTCCGCTCTGGTCTTCCAGCACCTGTTCGGCTTCACCGGCACCGATCCGTCCGTGCCGCTGTACGGCTTCGTCTTCCTGGTCGCCCTGGGTGTCGACTACAACATCTTCCTGATGTCGCGGGTGCGGGAGGAGTCGCTGCGGCTCGGGGTGCGCGAGGGCGTGCGGCGGGGCCTGGTCACCACGGGCGGGGTGATCACCTCGGCGGGGGTGGTGCTGGCGGCGACGTTCGCCGCGCTCGTCGTGATCCCGCTGGCGTTCCTGGTGCAGATCGCCTTCATCGTCGCGTTCGGCGTGCTGCTGGACACGCTGGTGGTCCGTTCCCTGCTGGTCCCGGCGCTGGTGCGGGACCTGGGGCGGGCCGCCTGGTGGCCGGGGGGTCTCAGCCGACCGGCGGCCGGCGGCGCCCCCGGCGGGTACGACGGGGAGGCTCCCGCGGTGCCCGCAGAGCGCCGATCCGCCGGCTCGCCGAGCCGCAGCGGCGCGGCCGAGCCGGAGGGGTGACGCCCGTCCCGGCGGCGCCGGCCGCACCCGCCCGCCCACCGCTCCGGACCGGCGGCGCGGTGGATGTCGCGGCACCCGCCGGACGGGGACGCGGCACGGTGCCCGGTACCACTGCGCGGGGCGGCGGGGACGCGGCCCCCGTGGCGGGCGGGCGAGCGGGCGGCGGGGATACGGCCCCCGTGGCGGGCTGGCGCGGCGTTCCGCGTCAACCATCCGTGACCGCGGGTCGCGGCGGTGCCGCCGCGGACGGCGGTCACGGACGGCGGGGGCCGCTGCTCGAGAGGCGGTGCAGGCGCAGCGCGAGCTGTATCTCCAGGACGCGCTCCGGGTGGTGCCAGTCGTCGCCGAGCAGGCGGCCGATGCGTTCCAGCCGCTGGGCGACGGTGTTGACGTGGATGTGCAGGTCGTCCTTGGTGCGCGCGGGGCTCATGCCGCAGGCGAAGTAGGCCTCCAGGGTGCGCAGGAGTTCGGTGCCGCGGCGGCCGTCGTAGCGGACCACCTGGCCGATGGTGCGGTCCACGAAACCTGCGATGTCGCGGTCGCCCGCGAGCAGCAGGCCCAGGAAGCCGAAGTCCTCCGCGGCGGCGCCGTCCCCGGAGCGGCCGAGCAGGCGCAGGGCGTCGAGGCAGCGGCTGCCCTCGGCGTAGGCGGCGGCCATGGCGTCGGGCTGCTGGTTGAAGGGCCGGACGGGGGCGGAGGCGCCCACGGTGACCGGCTCGTGGAGCGCGGTGCCCAGTTGCCGGGAGGTGCGGCGGGCGAGGTCGGTCGCGGTCCGTCCGGGCGGCAGGGGCAGCAGCAGGACCGTGCCGCCGTCGCGGGCGGAGGCCAGTCCCTGCCCGGTGGCGGCCAGGTGGGAGGCGGCGGCCCACAGGCGCCGGCGGGCCGCGGCCTCCTGCTCCGCGTCGCCCGCGGGCCCGTCCAGCCGGGCGGCGAGCACGACGTGGACGGCGTCGAGGTCGGCCTGGAGCCGCGCGGCGCGCGCCCGCAGCAGGCGCCGGTCGTGGTGCCGGGCGTCGAGCAGGTCGTCCAGGAGTTCGCCGCGCACCCGCTGTTCGGCCTCGGCGGCGGAGCGCCGGGCGAGCAGCAGCAGCGAGGTGACCATCGCGGCGCGTTCCAGGGTGCGCTGGTCGACGGGGTCGAGTCCGGGGTGGCCGCGCAGGACGAGGGCGCCGAGCAGTTCGCCGCCGGCCGCCACGGCGGCGATCCAGTCGTCCCGGTGCCGCACGGCGTGGCCGTCCGCCCGGGAGGCCTCCAGCGCCTCCGCGGGCGCGCTGTCCGCCTCGGCGAACTCGACCGCGCCGTCCAGCACCTCGGACACCGCGGCGGCCACGTCGTGCACTCCGCCGCCCCGCAGGACGAGTTCGGCCAGCCGGTCGTGGACCTCGGAGGCGCGTTCGATGACGCCGCTGCGATCCCTGATGATCTCGTTGGCCCGTTCCAGGCCGGCGAGGGCCGAGCGGGTCTCGGTGAGGAGGTTGGCGGTGTCGATGGCGGCCGCGGCGAGCGCGGCGAACGATCCGAGCAGGGCGATCTGCTCCCGCTCGAAGACCCGGGCGCGTCGGTCGGCCGCGAACAGGACGCCGATCACGTCGGCGTCCAGCATCAGCGGTACGCCGAGGATGGCGACCAGGCCCTCGTCGTGGACTCCGGCGTCGATCGCGGTGGTGTGCTGGAAGCGCTCGTCGTGGAAGTAGTCCTCGGTGACGTAGGGCCGGGCGGTCTGCGCGACGAGGCCGCCGAGCCCTTCGCCCATGCCCAGGCGGAGCTGCTGGAAGCGGGCCGCGACCGATCCCTCGGTGACCCGCATGTAGGTGTCTCCCCGGGCGCGGTCGTGGAGGCTGAGGTAGGCGACGTCCGTGCCCAGCAGCGACCGGGCGCGGTGCACGATGGCCTGCAGGACGGCGTCGAGGTCGCGGAGTCCGGCCAGGTCGTGCGCGGTCTCGAACAGCGCCGACAGCTCCGCCTCCCGGCGGCGCCGCCCCTCCAGTTCGGCGCGCACCCGCAGGGCGAGCAGTTTGGCGTGCTCCAGGTCGGCTATCCGCTCGGGCGGCTGCCCCTCGGCGCGCGCCCGCAGCACGGGTTGTTCGTAGGCGTCGGCCGCCACGCCCCTGGCCAGCAGTTCCAGAAACGGCGCCTCGGCACGGTGCCGTGCCGCGTCGGCACCGGTGGCGGAGCGCTCGGCCGACTGAACGTGATCGGGGGACATGCCACCAGCATGGCCCATGGCCGGGCCTTCCGGTCAGGGTCGGGATCCGGGCGCGACCGGGCGCACCGCTTCCGGTCGACCGGTCCGCCCGCGCGGTCAGTGCGCGCGGTCAGTGCGCGGTCCACCCGCCGTCGAGGACCAGGGAGGCGCCGGTCATGAAGGAGGCCGGCGGGCTGCAGAGGTAGGCGACGGCCTCGGCGACCTCCTCCGGTTCGACGAGCCGTTTGACGGCGCTGTCCCGCAGCAGCACCTCGGTCAGGACGCGCTCCTCGGGAATGCCGTGCGCCGCGGCCTGGTCGGCGAGCTGGCGCTGCACGAGCGGGGTGCGCACGTAGCCGGGGTTGACGCAGTTGGAGGTGACGCCGTGGGCGGCGCCTTCGAGGGCGGCCGTCTTGGACAGGCCCTCCAGCCCGTGCTTGGCGGACACGTACGCCGCCTTGTACGCGGAGGCGCGCAGTCCGTGCACGGAGGACATGTTGACGATGCGGCCCCAGCCCTGGGCGTACATGTGGGGCAGCGCGCCGCGGATGAGCCGGAAGGGCGCTTCGAGCATCACGGTGAGGAGGGTGTGGAAGGCGTCCGGCGGGAACTCCTCGATCGGGCGCACGAGCTGTGTTCCGGCGTTGTTGACCAGTATGTCGACACCGGCCGCGGCCCGTTCCGCTGCTTCCAGATCGGTCAGGTCCAGGACGTGGGGTGCGACGCGGCCCGGCAGTCCGGCGGCCTGTTCCGCCAGTGCCTCCAGGCCCGCGGTGTCCCGGTCCACGGCCCGGACGCCGGCTCCGGCGGCCGCCAGCCGCAGCGCGCAGGCGCGGCCGATACCGCCGGCGGCGCCGGTGACGAGAGCGGTGCGGCCGCCGAGGTCGAGTGCGGGGGCGGCTTGGGCGGGGCCGGCGAGGGCACGGGGCGCGGTCATGCGCCGACCCTAGGCAGCGGCGCGGGACCGCCCCATGTGGTCACCCGCCACAGTTCACGGCTGCGCGGTGGGGTCGAACCACGCAGGCCCGTCGGACAGCGCCTGCTTGATCCGGAACAACGCGTACTCGCTCAGTTCCGGAAGGCCGTCCACCGTGAACCAGCCCACCTCCAGGGACTCCTCGTCGTTGACGCGCGCCCGGCCGCCCACGGCCCGGCAGCGGAAGCTGATGTCCATGTACTGGCACCGGTCGCCGTTGGTGTAGGTGACCGGGCGCAGTGCCTGCACCGAGACGACCCGCTCGGCGACGCAGGTCACGGCCGTCTCCTCGTACACCTCCCGCACCGCGCAGGCGGCGGGCTGCTCCCCGGGCTCGGGGATGCCGCCGATCACCGACCACAGTCCGTTGTCGGCCCGGCGGCCCAGCAGCACTCTGCCCTCGTCGTCGAGGACAACGGCGCTGACCCCGGGAAGCCACAGCAGTTGCCGACCGGCGGAGGCGCGGAGGGTGCGGATGAAGTCGGGAATAGCCATGGGCCGACCCTAACCATGCCGGACCCGGTGCCGCCGGGGCGAGGCTCAGGCCTGCTCCTCCTCGGTGCCGCGCCGCCGGCGGACGCCCGCCCCGACCGCCCAGCCGAGGCCGCCCGCGGCGACCAGCACCAGGGCGAGTTCCGGGAGGGCGCCCAGTCGGGTGGCGGGGGTCAGCGAGGAGCGCAGCGGCACCTTCTGCACCAGGTGGTCGGCGACGAACATGCCGGTCTTCTGGGTGATGGTCCCGTCCGGCAGGATGATCGCGCTGACCCCGCTGGTCACCGGCACGGTGACGGTGCGGCTGTGCTCGACCGCCCTGACCCGCGACATGGCGAGCTGCTGGTAGGTCATCTCGCTGCGGTCGAAGGTCGCGTTGTTGCTCGGCACGGAGATCATCTGGGCACCGTGGGTGACGGTGTCGCGCACCACCCCGTCGAAGGCGGCCTCGTAGCAGGTGGTGAGGCCGATCCTGGTGTGGCCGACGGTGAACACGCCGGGCTTGCGGCCGGCGCTGAAGTCCTGGTGGACCATGGAGGTCCAGTCGCTGTTCACGGCGCCGACGAGGGAGCGCAGCGGGAGGTACTCGCCGAACGGCTGGATCCGGCGCTTGTCGTAGGTCTGCACGGGGCCCTTGTGCGGGTCCCACAGGATCTGCTCGTTGTAGAGCCGGCCGTCCCGCTCGACGACGCTGCCGACGGAGATCGGCACTCCGACGGAGCGGGCCGCCTCGCCGATGACGTAGGCCGCGTCGGGGTAGGCGAAGGGATCGACGTCGGAGGAGTTCTCCGGCCACAGCACGAAGTCGGGGCGGGGCGTCCTGCCCGCCTTGATCTCGGCGGCCAGGCGCTCCGTCTCGCGCGCGTGGTAGTCGAGCACGGCCCGCCGCTGGGAGTTGAAGTCCAGGCCGAGCCGGGGCACGTTGCCCTGGATGACGGCGACGGTCGCGGTACCGTCCTCGGCCGCGTCGCTGACCAGGGGCCGGGCGGCCACCGCGGCGACCACCGGTACGGCCACGCTCAGCAGCGCGGCGACCGCCGCACCCCGGCGCACGGGCACCGGGTCCGGGCGGCGCCGCCGGAGCAGGAGCCGGGCCGCCTCACCGAGTCCGAGGCCGCACAGGACGACGGCGAAACCGAGGACCGGGGTGCCGCCGACGGCGGCGAGCGGCAGGAAGACCCCGTCCGCCTGCCCGAACGCGATCTTGCCCCAGGGGAATCCGCCGAACGGCACCCGCGCGCGGGCCGCCTCGCCGGCCGTCCACACGGCCGCCGCCCAGAGCGGCCAGGCCGGCAGCCGGGACACCGCGGCGATGCCGGCGCCGACCAGGGCGACGAAGAGGGCCTCGACCGCGCTCAGGGCGAGCCAGGGCACCGACCCGACCTCCACGCCGGTCCACACCAGCAGCGGCAGCAGGAACCCGAGCCCGAAGAGGTAGCCGAGGCCCAGCCCCGCCTTCCAGCTCCGGCCGCGCAGCACCAGGCCGAGGACGGCGAAGGCCGGCAGGGCCAGCCACCACAGGGTGCGCGGCGGGAAGCTGACGTAGAGCAGCACTCCGGAGAGCGCCGCAGCGGCGGCCGGGACCAGGCGCCTCAGGCGCGCGCCGCGCGAGCGGGCGGCGCGGACGGGGGCCGGACGGTCCGAGCGGTCCACGGAGGTTGCGGTGACGGTCACTCCGGGAGTGTACGGCGGGTGACCTGGAACGGAACAGCGCGGTCCGGTGGCCGGCGGACGCCGGGCGGACGCCGGGCGGAGACCGGTGGCGGTGCCCGGCGGCCGGGACGGGGGCCCGCGGGGAGCACGGAGGAGCTCGACCGGCGCCACGTGGCGGCACGGGAAAGGCCGACCCCGACCCTCGGGTGCGGGACGACAACGGACGGCCGGCCCCTCGGGTGCGGGACAACGGACGGCCGGCCCCTCGGGTGCGGGACAACGGACGGCCGGTCCCTCGGGTGCGGGACGAGAACGGCGGGTCCCTCGGGGGCGACACGGAGGGTGCGCGGGCCCGGCCCCGCCGGTCACCGCAGGAGCAGCTTCCTGCACATCCGGGCGCAACGCATCCACAAATCCCTTCTGACCCGTTACGGTGAGCCCGGATCCGGCGCGGCCCACGAGGCCCGGAGACCGGGTCCCTGCACAGGTCGGGGGCGACCGGAGTCGGGGGCAGGTGGGTTTCACGGCGAGCGGGCGGGCCGGCTCCATGGCATCCCACACGGGTGCGGAGGCGGACGCCGACGGGCGAAACGTTTCCGACGCGGCGGGTCTCGTCGTACTGGGCGCCTGTGCCGCCTGGTCGGTGATCACGGCGGCGGTGCACGACGGCCGCCCGGAAGGCGTGCTGCTGGCCGTGCTCGCCGTGGCGGCCGGGCATGCCACGGGGCGGATCTTCGGGGCGCTGCTGCCGGTCGCGGCGCCGTGCGCGGCGGCACTGGCCGGACTGGGCCTGGTGCTGTGGGTGCCCGACCTCGTTCCCGGCCCGCAGCCCCTGGGACCGCTCGGGCACGCCGGCGCCACGGCGGCCGTGCTGACCCTGTCGACCGGCGCCGCCTGCTGTGCCGCCTGGGCCGCCGCCGCGCCGGCACTGCGGCTGGCGCTGCGCCTGCTGGCCACCGGGATCACGGTCGCGGCGGGCGCCCTGGCGCCGGCTCCGGCCGTCGCCGCCTGCGCCGCCGTGCTGCTCGCCTCCCTCGCCGCCGGCCGCGTCCGGCACCGCGGGCCGGGTCTCGCCGCGCTGACGATGACCGCGGCCCTGGTGGCCGGCCTGGTCTGGGCCGCCGCGGCCGACGCCCTGCCGACCGGGCTGACCTCGGCGCTCGACGGCGGGCTCACCGACCACCGCCTCGCGCTCTGGCGCGACGCGCTGCACCAGGCGCGGCAGGAGTCCGGTACGGGGGTGGGACCGGCACGTTTCGAGGACTTCAGCCCGACCGCGGCACAGACCCTGCTCTCCGACGGCAAACCCCACTCGGCGCCGCTTCAGCAGGCGGCCGAGCAGGGCGCCGTCGGCGCGCTGCTGCTGGCGGCGGCCTTCTGCTGGGTGCTGTACGCGCTGTGGCGGACCCCGCGGACCACTCCCGTCGCCCTCACCGCGGGCACCGCCCTGACGGCCGTGGCCGCGGTGGCGGCGGTCGGCAACGCCCTCAGCTTCACCGCCGTGTCCGTCGGCGCGGGCCTGCTGGCAGGACTGGCGACCGCGCGCCCCCTGACCGACGGCGGTCCCCCGGAGGCGGCACGGGCCCGCGCGGACGGTGAACGGCCGGCGCGGTGAGGGAGAGGGGCGGGACCCGGCACTCTCCGGTCAGTGCGCCGCTCCGGGTGCACCGGGCCGCAGGCGGTCCCGGATGGCCCGGACCGCCGATTCCGCGTTGTCCACGGTGATCGTGAAGGTGTGGCCGTCCCACAGCCGCAGCACCACGCCCTCGCCGCGGCGCACGACGACGGCGGTGCCCTTCTCGGGCCGCCAGCGGTAGCCCCAGCCGCCCCAGTGACGCGGGGTGACGTTCGGCGCGAAGTCGGCGCCCGCCACATGGGTCAGCGGGATGCGCCGCCGGGGCACCCCCATGTGTCCGCACCGCACCTCGACGGACTCCTTGTCCAGCCTGAGGTCGACGTGCACGAAGGCGAGGGTGCCGAAGAGGACCAGCAGACCGGCCGCGATGCAGCCGACGACGGCGATCACCAGGTCGGCGGCGCCGGAGGCCCAGTCCGAGTCGACGGCCAGTTCGATACCGAGCGCCACACAGGCGGCACCGGCGAGCGCCAGGAGCCACTGCGCGCGGTTGGTGGCCCGGCCGTGCCAGATGGCGGAAGGAGCGGCGTCCTTGCCGTGGGGCTGGTCCCTCATGTCTCGAGGGTACTCATGTTTCGCTGCGCCGACAGCGCGTCACCCGGCGTGACCGCTCCGCCCCGCCCGGCCCGCCGCCGGTCAGGCGGCGGGGCTGGCCGCGGCGAGCGCGCGGCCCTCGGCGTAGGCCAGGGCCGCCTCGGGCAGAGTGCCCCGGCGGCCGCTGAGCAGCACGGTGAGGCTGCCGGCGGTCGGGGCCTGCGGATCGGGACGCTCTCCGATGCGGCGCAGGGCCTGGGCGGCGACCGCGCCGGCGGAGCCGTGCAGCGCGAGCGGCGGGCGCCCCGGCCGCTGCACCGCGGCCCGGATGCGCTCGGCGACCAGCTCGTAGTGGGTGCACCCGAGGACGACGGTGGTGACGTCCGGTGGGGTCAGCGCGGCCGCCGCGACGACGGCCGCTTCGATCGCGGTGGCGTCGGCGTGCTCGACCGCCTCCGCCAGGCCGTGGCAGGGCACCTCGGTCACCCGGACGCCGTCCGCGAAATCGCGGATCAGGTTCCGCTGGTAGGCGCTGCCGGTGGTGGCGGGGGTGGCCCAGATCGCGATGCGGCCGCCGCCGGCCGCGGCCGGCTTGATCGCCGGTACGGTGCCGACCACCGGAAGCGCGGGCTCGAGCCGGGCCCGCAGCGTCGGCAGGGCGTGCACGGTGGCGGTGTTGCAGCCGACGATGAGGGCGGCGGGGCGGTGGGCCGCGGCGGCCTCGGCGACCGCGACGGCTCGTGCCGTGAGGTCCTCGGGGGTGCGCGGGCCCCAGGGCATGCCGTCGGGGTCGAGTGAGAGCACCAGGTCGGCGTCGGGTCGCAGGCGCCGGACCGCGGCGGTGGCCGCCAGCAGACCGATCCCGGAGTCCATGAGCGCGATCTTCACCCGGCCACGATAGTCGATGCCCTCGTCCCGGCCGCCGCCGTGGGGCAGACTGCGCGGGTGAGCGCCCTCCTGTGGATTGCCGTCGTCTCCCTCGCGGTCTGGCTGTGGCTGCTGCTCGGCCAGGGCCTGTTCTGGCGGACGGACGTCCGGCTGCCGCCCCGGCGGGACCCGGCCGGCTGGCCGCGGGTCTGCGTCGTCGTACCGGCCCGGGACGAGGCGGCGGTGCTCCCGTTGAGCCTCCCGTCGCTGCTGGCGCAGGACTATCCGGGGCCCGCCGAGATCTTCCTGGTGGACGACGGCAGCACGGACGGCACCGGCTCGCTGGCGGGTGAACTGGCGCGACGGCACGGCGGGCTGCCGCTGACCGTGGTTTCTCCGGGCGAGCCGCCGGCCGGGTGGACGGGCAAGCTGTGGGCCGTACGGCACGGCATCGCACTGGCCCGCGAGCGGGAGCCCGAGTACCTCCTGCTGACGGACGCCGACATCGCGCACGCCCCGGACGGCCTGCGACGGCTGGTGTCGGCGGCTCGGACCGGCGGGTTCGACCTGGTCTCGCTGATGGCGCGGCTGCGGGTGGAGAGCCCGTGGGAGCGGCTGGTGGTGCCCGCGTTCGTCTACTTCTTCGCGCAGCTCTACCCGTTCCGGTGGATCGGGCGCCGCGGCGGGCGGACGGCTGCCGCGGCGGGGGGCTGCGTCCTGCTGCGGGCGGAGGCCGCCGCACGCGCCCGGGTACCGGACGCCATCCGTCACTCCGTCATCGACGACGTGGCGCTCGCCCGCGCAGTGAAGGGCACCGGGGGCCGCATCTGGCTGGGCCTGGCCGACACGGTCGACAGCGTGCGGCCGTACCCCCGGCTGCGGGACCTGTGGCGGATGGTGTCGCGCAGCGCCTACGCGCAGTTGCGGCACAACCCGCTGCTGCTGCTCGGCACGGTCGCCGGGCTGGCGCTGGTGTACCTGGTGCCGCCCACCGCCGCGGCCTGGGGGCTCGTGGCGGGCGGCTCCGCGGCGGCGGCCGTCGGCGCTCTGGCGTGGCTGGTGATGGCCGGCACGTACGCGCCCATGCTGCGCTACTACCGGCAGCCGCTGTGGCTCGCCCCGCTGCTGCCGTTCACCGCGCTGCTGTACCTGCTGATGACGGTGGACTCGGCGGTGCAGCACTACCGGGGGCGCGGTGCGGCGTGGAAGGGTCGCACCTATGCGCGCCCGGGAGCGCTGCCCGAGGAGGGCTGACGGCGGAGGACTGACGGCGGAGGGCCGCCCCTGCGGGCTCCTCGAGGCCGCCCGCGGCCCGGGCGGCGTCGAGGAGCCGGCGGTCGCCCGCGGCCCAACGGTCGCCCGCGGCGCGCGCGGTCACTTGCGGCCCGGTGTCCAGTTCATGCCCCAGCCGTAGGCGCGGTCGACGGTCCGCTGCGGGCTCACCCCTCGGTCGGGGACCAGGTAGCGGGCCTCGCGCCGTACGACGAGGTCGCCGCCTTCGTTGGTGAGCAGCGCCAGGGCGCACACGGTGGAGGGCACCGTGCACTCGTCGAGCGAGAACTCGACGGGGGCCCCGTGCTGGGGCTGCAGCGTGACGGTGGCGTGCAGGTCGGCGAAGGAGCGGGCGCCCTCGTAGACGGTCACGAAGACCAGGACGCGCCGGAGGTCCTGCCGGTGGTCGAGGTTGACGGTGAGGTTCTCGCCGGTCGCGACGGCTCCGGTGCGGTCATCGCCGTCGAGGTGGATGTACGGCGGCCGGTGCAGGGCGCCGAAGGCGTTGCCCAGGGCCTGGACGACCCCTTTGCGGCCGTCGGCGAGTTCGTAGAGGGCGCACAGGTCGAGATCGGCCGGGGCGGCGGCGCGGCCCCATCTGCCGATCCGGCCCGCGGGTCGTTCGTGCATCCGCCAGTTGAGGTTGACCCGCAGCGCGCCGGAGGTGCCGCCCTGCTTGGTGAGGGACACGGAGGGGGACGACTTGGTCAGCGTGACCTTGGTCAGCCGCACCGGGGACGCGGCGGGGTCCGGCGCCGGGGGAACGGCAGGGGAAGCGGCGGGGGGCGGGGGCGGCGCGCCGGGGACGGGCGGGAACGGCGGCGGGTAGGCGGCGGGCGGGGCCGGAGGCGCGGGCGGGGCCGGTGGGCCGGCCGGAGGCGCCGCGTGCTGCGGTTCGTCCACCGCGATACCGAAGTCGGTGGCCAGACCCTCCAGTCCGCTGTCGTATCCCTGCCCGACGGCCCGGAACTTCCAGGAACCCTGCCGGCGGTAGAACTCCCCCAGCACGAAGGCGGTCTCCACCGACGCGCCGGTGCTGTCGAAGCGGGCCGCGACGGTGCCCTGCGCAGCGTCGCGGACCTCGATATAGAGGTCGGGCACCTGGCCGAAGGTGCCGCCGTCGGCGGAGGCGGCCAGGACCACGGTCTCCACGGCCTCCTCCACGCGTGCGAGATCGACCAGCAGCGAGTCGGTCACCCACTCGCCGGCCTCCCGCTTGCCCTCGTGCCGGACCGCCCCGGAAACGTGCGCGGACTGGTTGTAGAAGACGAAGTCGCCGTCGGAGCGGACCTTGCCGCCGACCAGCAGCAGGGCGGAGGCGTCCGCGTCGGGCACGCCCGGTCCGGAACGCCATCCCAGTTCGACGCGCAGTGCCGTCGCCGGCACCGGAACATTCGACCCTTTCGACATTGACATGTCCGCCCCCATCTTGGTGACCGGTGCCGGGCGGGTCCCGGCACTCCGCCGGAATGCCTACCCGGCCAACCTATTCCGGCGCGCCGCCCGCGCCGGGGAGGGGTGCGGCAACGGCGCGACCGCCGGTAACCCTGCCGGAACTCGCTCTTTACCCGATCCGAACCCGACTTGGCGCCCCTTTTTCCCACGTTCGCTCGCATTGCGCATCCCGGGTCACCCGCGGCTCGGAAAAGAACCCTCTTATCGGTCTCCCCAACCAGCACATCGTGGGCTTAACTTATGTGCCATGACCTCCCCCCGCTCCACTTATGGCGGCGGCTACTACTCCGCCTCCTTCCCGGACACCCCGATCTACGACTCGCTCGTCGCCGAGCGGGGCACTCCGCAGATCGCCCCGATCCGGGTCCCCTCCGCGTACGACATGCCCGGCAGTTCGCTGCCGGCCCTGCCGTCGGCACTCCCCGCCCTGCCGTCGGCCCCGTCCCAGTCCGCCTACGGCTACCCGCAGTCGCCGCAGCCCGCACCGATGCAGCAGGCGCCCGCACCGTACATTCCGCAGCAGGCGACCGCCCCGCGCGGCTACCCCGGCCCGCATCCGCAGCAGCAGCCGCGCCCGATGGCGCAGCCGCAGCGGCCGGTGGCACCCGGCGCGGGCACGGGCTACGAGGCGATGCGCCCCGCGGCTCCCCGCCCCGCCGCGGCTCCCTACCAGGATCCGTACAACGGGCAGCAGTACCGCGGCTACTGACCCGTCCGCGCGACCCGCGCCTCACCGGCCCTGCCGGCATGACGAGGCGATGGGTAGTGCTCGGCTGCAGTCGATACACGTCCACCCGGTCAAGGCGTTCCGGGCCCTGTCGCTCCGGGAGGCCGCGGTGGAGCCGTGGGGGCTGGCCGGGGACCGGCGCTGGGTTCTCGTCGACGACGGGGGAAAGGTCGTCACCCAGCGCGGGCAGCCGCGTCTCGGACAGGCCCGCGCCGTGCTCCGGCCCGGCGGCGGACTCCGGCTGTCCGCGCCCGGCACCGCGCCGTTGGACGTGCCCGTCCCCGGGTCCGCGGACACCGTCACGGTCGACGTATTCGGCGACAGGGTGGAGGCGGTCCTAGCCGATCCGGCCGCGCACGCCTGGGCCGGCCGCTTCCTCGGCGCCCGGGTGCGCCTCGTCCACCTGGACGATCCGGCCACGCGCCGTCCGCTCGACCCCGCTCACGCCCGTACCGGTGAAACCGTCTCCTTCGCCGACGGGTTTCCCCTCCTGCTCACCGCCACCGCCTCGCTGACGGCCCTCAACGCGCTGATCGCGCAGGGCGGGCAGGCGTCCGAGGGCCCCCTGCCGATGGACCGCTTCCGGCCCAACCTCGTGGTGTCCGGTACGGCGCCGTGGGCCGAGGACGGCTGGACGCGACTCGCCGTCGGGGAGGTCGTCTTCCGGGTCGCCGAGGCGTGCGCCCGCTGCGTCGTGACCACCACCGACCAGGGGACCGCCGCGCGCGGCAGGGAGCCGCTGCACACCCTGGCCCGGCACCGCCGGGTCGGCGGCAGGCTGCTGTTCGGCCAGAACCTGGTGCCGGTGAGCGTCGGAACGGTACGGGTGGGCGACCCGGTCAGGGCCCTGGACCGTTGACATCCTCTCCCCCTGGGGGAGGTTCCCGCCCACCGCGCCGTTGAGGGCCCGCGGTGTCGGGTGGGTCCTGCCACGTCCGCGGCGCCTCCGGACCGTGGCGGTCGACTGAACCAGCGGCGTGCCCTCGGGCGACCGGTCCACCGGCGGCCCCGACACCCCGTCAGCACCAGCCCGGGGCAACGGCGGAGGTCGGGGCGTGCCGGGCCACGTCCATACCGAACGGCTGCCGGGCCGCACCCCGCCGTACGGGGGAGGCGGTGGGAACCCCGCCGCCCGGTCCGGTCGTTGGGGGCTGGTGAGAGGTTGTCGCTCGGCCCGGCGGAGCGGAGGTGATGTCGCGATGTCGCACTCCCCTCCGCCCTTCCCCGCATGAGCGGCTCCGCAGCGGTTACCCGGGACCGGGAAGGGGGTGCAGGACGGTGCGAGTGATCAGCGGACTCTGGCGCTGGCGGCGCAACCCGCTGTGCCGTGCGACGGACCTGGCCGAGGCCTGGCTGGCGCTGGTGGCACTGCTGCTGGTCGCCGTCGCCGCTCCGGTGACGGGCGTGCTGACCGGTCGGAGTGCCCAGGACTCCCTGCAGCGGACGGTCCGTGCGCAGCACCGGACGCGCCATCTGGTGACGGCCACCGTGGTGCGGGAGACGGGGAGTTCCGCACCCGAGGCCGATCCCGGGTCGGCTGCCCTGCGCGTGCTGCGCAGCCGGGTCGTGGCCGACTGGACCGCCCCCGACGGGCTGCGCCACGAGGGGCCGCTCATCGCCCCGCTGGAGAAGCCGCGGCGGGGCGACCGCTTCGCGATATGGACCGACAGCCACGGGAACACGGTGGCCCGCCCACTGGACGCCGCGACGGCGACGATGCACGCCGTCCTCGCCGGTCTCGGCGTGGCGCTGCTGGCCGCCGGCGGGGTGGTGCTCGGCCGTCGACTGGTGCTCGGGCTGCTCGTCCGCCGCAGGTACGCACACTGGGACCGGGCTTGGGGCCGGGCGGGCCCGGACTGGGGCAGGACGGGCACCGGGAGCTGACCGCCTGGCGCCTCCGCTCACCTCGCGGGCCCCGCGCACGCTACGGTGGACCGGCCGAACTCTTCGGCACCATCCCGCCGATGAGGGAGCCACCGTGGCGCCCCGGAGGCGAACGAGCCATCAGTACGACGAGGTGGGGGCACGGCAACGCATGGCACAGGGCACGGTCCAGGTGACGCAGACCGGCACATCGCGGTGGCGGCGCCGCACGGACGAGTACGCTTCGCTCGCCGCCGCCCTGGAGGCCGCGGCGGACGGTGACGTGCTCACCATCGCCCCCGGCACCTACCGGGAGAACCTCGTCGTGCGGCGGGCGATCACCCTGCGCGGCCCGGAGGGTTCCTCGGGCAGCGTACGGATCGCGCCCCCGGACGGCGTGCCGCTGACCGTGCTCGCCTCGGCGGTGCTCCAGGACCTGCACGTGGAGGGCCAGGACGCGGCCGCTCCGGCGCTCCTCGTCAAGGACGGCACTCCGGAGCTGAGGGACATCCGGGTGGTGACCCGCTCCGCCGCAGGGATCGAGGTCCGCGGCCCGGCACGGCCGACGCTTCGGCGCTGCACCGTGGACAACCCCGCGGGCATCGGCATCGCCGTCGTCGGCGGGGGCGGCGGGGTCTTCGAGGACTGCGAGGTGGTCGCGGCCGGCCAGGCGGGGGTCGCTGCGCACGGCGGCGCGCACCCGCGCCTGGACGGCTGCCGGGTGCACCACGCGGCGGGTGTCGGGCTCAGCGTGACCGGCGAGGAGACCGCGCTGGAGGCGGTGCGCTGCGAGGTGTACGAGGTCCGCGAGAGCGGCGTGCACGTCACCGGCCGGGCCACCGCGCACCTCACCGACTGCGACGTGCACCGCACCAACGCCGACGGCGTCACCCTCGACACCGACGCCGTGCTGACGCTGGCCGACTGCCGCATCCACGACATCCCCGAGAACGCGGTCGATCTGCGCTCGCGTTCGGTGCTCACGCTGACCCGCACCACGGTGCGCCAGTTCGGCCGGAACGGCCTGTCGGTGTGGGACCCGGGCACCCGGGTGGACGCCAACCAGTGCGAGATCTTCGACAGCACCGGCGACTACCCGGCCGTGTGGATCAGCGACGGCGCCACCGCGGTGCTCGACTCCTGCCGGGTGCACGACGTGCCGGACGCCCTGTTCGTCCTGGACCGCGGCTCGCGGGCGGACGTCGTCGACAGCGACCTCTTCCAGGTGCGCAGCACCGCGGTGTCGGTCAGCGACGGCGCGACCGTCCAACTCGACGACTGCCGGGTCCGGGACGCGGCCACCGGGGCGTGGTTCCGTGACCACGGCAGCGGCGGCACCCTGGCCAACTGCACGGTGGCCGGCACCCAGACCGGTGTGATCGTCACGAAGGGCGCCGACCCCACCGTCGAACGCTGCACGGTCGACTCCCCCGCCGAGGCCGGGTTCTACGTCTCCGCCGAAGGCCGCGGCAGCTTCCTGCACTGCCGGGTGACCGGCAGCGGCGGCTACGGCTTCCATGTCATCGACGGCTGCCGCACCACACTGCGCAGGTGCCGCACCGAGCGCTGCGCCCGCGGCGGCTACCAGTTCGCGGACGGCGGCCCCGACACCGTCTCCGACGCCGTCTCCAGGCCCGTGGTGGAGGACTGCACCAGCGACGAGAGCGCGGTCCCGGGCGGCCCTGTTCTTCCCGAACCGGCCGTGCAGACGGCCCCGCCGCAGACCGGGCTGCTGAGCCCGGTGCCCACTCCGCGCCCAGCCCCCGCCGCACCGGCCGACACGCCCCCCGTGGCCGACACGCCGCCGGCGCGTACCAGCAAGGCGGTCCTCGGTGAACTGGACGCGCTGGTGGGCCTGGACAGCGTCAAACGCGAGGTCCGCGCCCTCACCGACATGATCGAGGTGGGCCGGCGGCGGCAGCAGGCCGGCCTCAAGGCCGCCTCGGTGCGGCGGCATCTGGTCTTCACCGGCTCCCCGGGGACCGGTAAGACCACGGTGGCGCGCCTCTACGGCGAGATCCTGGCCGCCCTCGGGGTGCTGGAGAAGGGCCACCTCGTCGAGGTCTCCCGGGTCGACCTGGTCGGCGAGCACATCGGCTCCACGGCGATCCGCACCCAGGAGGCCTTCGATGCGGCCCGCGGCGGAGTGCTGTTCATCGACGAGGCGTACGCCCTGTCACCCGAGGACGCCGGGCGGGACTTCGGCAAGGAGGCCATCGACACCCTGGTGAAACTGATGGAGGACCACCGGGACGCCGTGGTGGTGATCGTGGCCGGCTACACGGCGGAGATGGAGCGCTTCCTGTCCGTCAACCCGGGCGTGGCGTCGCGGTTCTCCCGCACCATCACCTTCGGCGACTACGGTCCCGAGGAACTGCTCCGCATCGTGGAGCAGCAGGCGGAGGAGCAGGAGTACCGGCCCGCGCCCGGCACCGCGGAAGCGCTGCTGAAGTACTTCACCGCCTTCCCCAAGGGGCCGGCGTTCGGGAACGGCCGCACTGCCCGGCAGACCTTCGAGGCGATGGTCGAACGGCATGCGGGCCGGGTCGCCCGGCTGACCGAACCGAGCACCGACGACCTGACGCTGCTCCACCCGGAGGACCTGCCCGAGCTGCCCTGATCCGCCGGGCCGCCCGCCCGGTCCGCTGCTGTGGCCCCTGCGGTAGGACCGCGCGGGTCCCGCGGCGCGGGAGACCTCGGCCCCCCGCCGGTGGCCGGGCCGGGCCGGGCCGGCCGCCGGATCCGTCCGGCGCCGCCGTCAGCCGTCGTCCGCGGGTTGCTGCTGGTCCTGCGGCCTGGGCGCGGGCACCTCCGGCCGCAGCCGGGCCAGCAGCCGCTCCCGTTCCTCGGCGAAGGCGGGGTCCGCCTGGTAGTCGGAGTGGCCGAGGATCGGCGCGGGCAGCGGGTGCCGTTCGGTACGGCCGAAGGTGAGCGGGTCCTTCAACGGCGGCCGGTCCACGACCGGTTCGTCCTCGCCGGCCGGGCGCACCGGACCGCCGATGGGGTCGGTCAGGCGGTACAGGTTCCGCCAGCAGTCGGCCTCGCGGTGCAGCGAGCCGAGTGCGTCCGGGCCGAAGTGGGCGGGGAACCAGCGGCCGTAGAGCCGTTCCAGCGGGCACCCGTACGTCAGCAGCGCCACTCTTCCCCGCACGGACGGTTGGAGCTGCCAGGCCGCGGCGGCGGCGAGCACGCTGCCCTGGGAGTGCCCGGAGAGCACCAGGCGTCCGCCGGTGGCGCGGGTCCAGGTGGCGATGCGCCAGGTCAGGTCGGGTACGGCGCGCTCCGCGTAGCAGGGCGGGGCGAAGGGGTGCGCGGCACGGGGCCAGAAGGTGCCGACGTCCCACAGGATGCCGATGGTGCGCCGGGCGGAGGTGTCCTGGTAGGCGCGCCGGCCCGCGGTGACGAACAGCAGGAAGCCGAGCCCTATCAGCCAGGAGCCGAGCGCCTGCGCGGTCTGCGCCGCTCCCGCGAGGAACGCCGGCGCGGCGTGCGCGGCGGCGGACGGGTCCTTGCCGGTGGCCAGC
This sequence comes from Streptomyces sp. MS06, assembly GCF_047200655.1. Classification (NCBI taxonomy): domain Bacteria; kingdom Bacillati; phylum Actinomycetota; class Actinomycetes; order Kitasatosporales; family Streptomycetaceae; genus Streptomyces; species Streptomyces sp. MS06. The sequence goes on along the minus strand of NZ_JBJZOJ010000020.1, from coordinate 59,234 downwards.
GCGCCGCCCACCGCCCCGGCGCCCAGCAGCAGGGTGGTGGCGGAGGTGACGGCGATGAGGAGCGGCCCCCGGTCGGTGAGTGCGGCGGTCGCCCGGGCGGTGGCGATGTGCCGGGTGCGGGCGGGGTCCTCGGGGTGCCCGGGGTAGTCGCGGTCCACCGCGGCCGTCTCGGCCCGGCGCAGTGCCCAGGTGCGCCGGGCCAGCCAGGCGCTCAGCACGAGCAGCACCAGCAGCAGCGGGGGGATGGCGGAGGCCTGCCAGGTCAGCAGGGAGGGCGCGCCGGGGATGGAGGAGCGGGTGCCGTCGAGCCAGTCGGCGACCCGCTGGCAGACCCCGCCGGACATCACACCGCCCAGCGCGCAGGCCAGCAGGGCGGTGGCCGGTCCGCCCTGCCCCCGCATCGCGGCGCGCGGGTCCGGGCTCGCCCGGTGCAGCAGGCCGGCGACCGCGGCCAGCGCGACCACCAGCAGCCCCTGCAGCAGCGTCAGGCCGCCGAAGGCCGAGTACCCCGGGAGCCTCCCCGCCGACTGCCACCCGGGGCGGTCCCAGCCGGCGTAGACGGCGGTGAGCAGGAGCAGGGCGAGTGCGCCGAGCGGCAGCCCGCGCACCAGCGGGGCGTCGAGGGCACGGTCGAGCCGGTCCTCGGTGCGGCCCCGTCGGCAGACCACCGCCAGGACGACGGCGGCGCCGGCGACCAGGGCCGCCTCCAGGAGCCGGCCGAGGACGTCCAGGGTGAGGGGACCGCCGGGCCGCCGGTCGAATCGGGCCGCCGAGGTGCCGACCGCCGCGGCCACCGTCAGCAGCCCGGCGGCGGTGTGGGCGGCGCGCAGCCGGGCGACCAGCCGGCGCCCGTACCAGAAGCCGGGGCGGCCGAGGGCGGGGGGACGCTCCGCCGCCTCGGGCTGCCGGGGGCCGGTCAGCGGCAGTTGGGACTCGTAGGCGGCCCAGGTGCGGCGGGAGAGGTACCACAGCAGGCCGGTCAGTGCGGTCGGCACCAGCGCGGCGAGGGCGAGGCGGCGCCCTGGCAGGCTCCACCAGCCGCCGCCACCGTGGCCGGCGGGCGCCAGGAAACCCAGCCAGGAGTGCCCGGCGACGCAGGCGGGAGTGCCCGCGCACTGCCAGGCGGAGAGGTCGAGGGCCACCTCGCAGGCGGCCGCCGCGAAGAGCACCGTCAGGGTCAGTCCGGCGAGCCGCACCAGCAGCCCGTACAGGCGCGCCGTGCGGGAGCGGTCGTCGGCGCCTGGGCGCATCCAGTGGGCGAGGTTGACGACCATGAACGGCAGCAGTAAGAGCCACAGTGCCCGGCTGCTGTTGCCGGAGGTGAGGTTGCACCAGACGTACGCCTCGGGGATCGGGCGTCCCCGGTGCTCCCCGGGGTGTGACTCGGCGTCGACGTCGACCGCGCGGCGGAAGACGGCGGCGGTGTCGTCGCCGGTGATCCGCACCGTGCGCGGATCGTTCAGCATCTTCTCGGGTGTGGTGCCGCCCACGCCGTGGACCAGGAGCTCCAGGGCGGGCGCGGACCGACCGGTGGGGTCGGCGGTGCCGGCCGTGTGCTGGGCAGTTGCACGTTCCACTGTTCCGCCTCATCCCCGGTGCTGCGCCGTCGAGATGTGCCCGTGCGGCAACCAGGATCGCGGCTCGCGGCGCGGTGCACATCCCCCTGGCGCGGAATCTCCCCGATCCGGGTGACGGCCGTGTCGCCCCGGGCGACACGCCGGCCGGCGGAGGCGGCGTGCGCGCGGGGCACCGGCGGTGCCGCGATGCGCGGCCGGGCGTGCGAGGATGGGACCCCCGCGCGCCGGGAAGGCGCCGGAACACGCTCCTCGAGGCGGGTCCGGTGGGCGTGTCGGACGGCTTTGGAACGGCTTGAGGCGAAAGGACCGGAGCGTACGTGAGCGAGAATCAGAACCTCCTCGCGGAGCAGCGGCGCGCCCTGATCCTGGACGAGGTCCGGCGGCGCGGCGGGATCCGGGTCAACGAGCTGACCCGCAGGCTCGGCGTGTCGGACATGACGGTCCGCCGCGATCTGGACGCCCTGGCGCGCCAGGGCATGCTGGAGAAGGTCCACGGGGGCGCGGTGCCGGTGGCCGAGGCGAGCACGCACGAGCCGGGCTTCGAGGCGAAGTCGGGTCTGGAGCTGACCGCCAAGGAGGACATCGCACGGGCCGCGGCCGAGCTCGTCGCTCCCGGCAGTGCGATCGCGCTGTCGGGCGGCACGACGACGTACGCCCTGGCGCAGCAGCTGCTGGAGGTTCCCGATCTGACCGTGGTGACCAACTCGGTGCGGGTGGCCGACGTGTTCCACGTGGCCCAGCGCACTTCGGGACCGCGGCAGGGCGCCGCCACGGTGGTGCTGACCGGTGGGGTGCGCACTCCGTCGGACTCGCTGGTCGGCCCGGTGGCGGACCGGGCGATCGGTGCGCTCCACTTCGATGTGCTGTTTCTCGGGGTGCACGGGATATCGGTGGAGGCGGGGCTGTCCACACCGAACCTGGCGGAGGCGGAGACCAACCGGCGTCTGGTGCACTCGGCGCGGCGGGTGGTGGTGGTCGCCGACCACACCAAGTGGGGCACGATCGGCCTGAGTTCGTTCGCCGAGCTGGACCGGGTCGACACCTGGGTGACCGATGCGGGGCTCCCGGAGGAGGCACGGGCCGGGATCTCCGAGTACGTGCGGCTGGTGGTGGCGGGCGAGCCGGAGGAGTCCGGGGACCTGTGACGGGCCGCCCGCGGCCGGGTCGCGGGATGCCGCGGTGCCTCGCGGCGGTCTGCCGCAGTGCCTCGCGGCGGGCGCGGAGGGAGCGCCCGCGGTCGGGGGGACGCCCCGGCCCCGAGCGCCTCAGTCCGGCCACACTCCGGTGGCCAGCAGCGAGTCGATCGCGGTGCTGTAGGGCGTGATGTCGAGGTTCTGTTCGGCCAGCCACGCGTCGGAGTAGTACTTGTCGAGGTAGCGGTCACCCGGGTCGCACAGGAGGGTGACGACACTGCCCTGCCGGCCCGCGGCGGCCATCTCGGCGACGATCTTCAGAGCGCTCCACAGTCCGGTGCCGGTGGAACCTCCCGCCTTGCGGCCGATGGCCCGCTCCAGGGCCCGTACGGCGGCGACGGAAGCGGCGTCGGGGACCTTCATCATGCGGTCGATGGCACCGGGCACGAAACTGGGCTCCATCCGGGGGCGGCCGATGCCCTCGATGCGGGAGCCGCAGTCGCAGCCGACGTCCGGATCGCCGGTGTTCCAGCCGTCGAAGAAGCAGGAGTTCTCCGGGTCGGCGACGCAGACGCGGGTGTCGTGCTGGAGGTAGTGCACATAGCGCGCGATGGTCGCCGAGGTGCCGCCGGTACCGGCCGTCGCGACGATCCAGGCGGGTTCCGGGAACCGCTCCAACTCCATCTGCCGGAAGATGGATTCGGCGATGTTGTTGTTCCCGCGCCAGTCCGTGGCGCGCTCCGCGTAGGTGAACTGGTCCATGTAGTGGCCGCCGGTCTCCGCCGCGAGCCGGGCGGACTCCTCGTACATGCGGCGGGGGTCGTCCACGAAGTGGCACCGGCCGCCGTGGAACTCGATCAGCCGGCACTTCTCGGCGCTGGTCGTACGGGGCATGACGGCGATGAACGGCACGCCGATCAGCCCCGCGAAGTACGCCTCGGAGACGGCCGTCGAGCCGCTGGAGGCCTCGATCACCGGCCGACCCGGCCGGATCCAGCCGTTGCACAGTCCGTAGAGGAAGAGGGAGCGGGCCAGACGGTGCTTGAGGCTGCCGGTCGGGTGGGTCGACTCGTCCTTGAGGTACAGGTCGATCCCCCACGCCTCGGGCAGCGGGAAGCGCAGCAGGTGGGTGTCGGCGGAGCGGTTCGCGTCGGCCTGCACCTTGCGCACGGCTTCCTTGAGCCAGCCGCGGTAGGCCGCGTCGCTGCGGTCGACGTCCAGGGTGTCCAGGACGGCACCGGTCCGGTTCTGCTGCTGGGGGGTGATCACGGTGGGGCTCCTCAGACATCGGGCCGACGGCACACGATGCGGCCGACAGGACGATGATAAACACCTTTCACACGCTTCTCACCTGCATAAACACTGCTTTGAGCGTCTCAAACAGACGCTGGGGCGGCGTGCGGCGGCGGAGACGGGAGCGGCGGGGGCGCATTCGGACGAATGCTCCGGGTCGCGGGCGGGAGAGCTGCGGACGCACTGGTGCTCCCCGCCGTGCGCAGGCAGACTGCACCCGGCGGGACATCCGTCCCGGACGGGGGTGCAGACCCGAGCAGCACACCGAGCGGATCGCGGCCCGTGCGCGCGAGCGCGGGCCCCGGGACCCACGCGCAGGAGGGGGCAGGGCAGCATGGCGGAGCCGGAGTTCACGGCCACGGGCGTGCGGATCGGCAAGAGGATGCGCTCCCTCACCCGGGCCGGGAAGGTCCGCATCAGCGGCGGCAGGCTGGAGTTGCTCAACAGCTACGGCAGTGAGATCGACAGTGCGCCGGTCCAGGCGGTACGCGCCTCGCGGCCCTGGTTCGCTCCGGAGGACCGGGCGTTGGCCGACCTCAACGGCAAGCGGTACCTGCTGACGCTGGGCGACCACGATCCCGCACCGGGCGAGCCGGGGCCGCCCGCGGCGAGCCGGTTCATCGAGGCCGTCCGGCGGGCGGCCGGGCGGGGCGGCTGAGATCTTCGCGCCCCCGGGGCGGCGGCGCGAGTTGCGCGTCCGGACCCCCTGGGTCAGGCTTGTCTCACGTCACTGAGGGTTTACCGGCGATAACGCTGCGAACCAGCCGCCGGGCACGACAGCAGGCGGAAGTTTCACGCAGACGTCCTGCTGAAGATCCGTTCTCCGTGTTCTTCCGGACCCACGTCGGGGAGTCGCAGCCGTGATCAGTCACCCAAGCAGGCACTGCACGGTGGAGCTCCAAGCCCTGCCGTCGCGGATCGGCCAGGTCCGCAGAATCGTCTCTGCGCAGTTGCGCTACTGGCATCTGGATGCCCTGATAGACCGGGCCTCGCTCGGTGTGACGGAGCTGCTCAGCAACGTCCACCGGCACGCCGACACCGACAAGACGTGCACCGTCGAGATGGAGCTGCTGCTGGAGCGGCTCACCGTCTCGGTGCACGACCGCGACCCCCGGCTCCCCGTGGTCGGGAGCGCCGACCCGCTCGCCACCTGCGGGCGGGGACTGTCGCTGGTGGCCTCGGTCAGCGAGAGCTGGGGGGTGCGGGCCGACGGCGAGTCGGGCAAGGCCGTCTGGTTCACCCTGCCGGCCTCCACCGCACCCCAGCCCGTCCAGCCGGCGCACCGCATCACCGTGGAACCGGCGCACCGGTTCGCGGAGGTCGCCGCTCTCGACACCGTCTCCGCCGAGTGCCGGCCCGCGCAGGCTCCGGCCCGGTCCGCCGTCGCGGGGTGACCGCCGTCCGCCCGACCCGGTCCGTCCGGCGTGGTCGTGCCGTAACACCCCGGGCAGGCGCGGCCGAACAGCTCGTCCGGGACGGACAGCCGTCGCCGGTGCTCGTCCGGGACGGACAGCCGTCGCGGGCGCTCGTCCGGGACGGACAGCCGTCGCCGGTGCTCGTCCGGGACGGACAGCCGTCGTCGGCGCTCGTCCATGACGGACGACTGTTCGCCGGTGCACGGCCTCGTCGATCCCACCGGCCGCGAACCGGCGGCCGAGCAGCGTGACCGGTGAGCCGTCGGCGGGCCGGGACGCGCGCAGGGCGGCCCTCGGCCCCGCGCTCAGGCTCCGTTGCCCTCGTCGAAACTGGCGAAGTACGCCGCGACCATGTCCTCGTCGGCGTGGCCCTGTGCGGCGGCCCGCTCCATGCGGGCCGCGCCCGCGGCGGCGACGTCGAGCCGGATGCCGTGCCGTTCGCCGGCGCGCACGATGAGACGCGCGTCCTTCGCCGCGGTCGACACCGCGAACTGCGGTGGCCGCAGCCGGTCCTCCAGCAGCAGGGCCGATTTCGCGTGCAGGTATCCCATGTCGAGCGGGCCGCCGGCGATGAGGTCGAGGAAGTCGTTCGGGTCGACGCCGAGCACCTTCCCCAGGGCGAGGGCCTCGCCCGCCGCGGCGGTGGCCGCGATGACCCAGCTGTTGGCCACCAGTTTCAGCCGGGTCGCACCGGCCGCGGCGCCGTCCTCGCCGGCCCACACCGTCCGGGCGCCGACGGCTTCGAATACCGGGACGACCTTCTCGCGGCCCCGGACCGGTCCGGCCGCCAGCACGGTGAGGCGGCCCGCCTCGGCCGGGTCGCGGGTGCCCAGTACCGGGGCGTCGTAGAAGAGCAGGTCGTGCGCACCGGCGAAGGCGGCCAGCTCGGGGACGGAGTCCAGGCCGGCGGTGGTGGACTGCGCCCAGGCGGTCCCGGGTTCCAGGGCGGGGGCGGCCTCACGCATGACCGCCAGCGCGGCGTCGCCGTCGTGGACCATGGTGAGCACGGCGTCGGCGCCCCGTACTGCCTCGACGGGGGTGCCGGCGACGTGCACCCCTTCCGCGGAGAGCGGTTCGGCCTTGGCCGGGGTGCGGTTCCAGGCGCGGACGGCGTGTCCGGCGCGGGCGAGGTTGCGGGCCATCGCGGCACCCATGATGCCGGTGCCCAGGACGCTCACGGTGAGCTGGTCGGCCATGACGTGTCGTCACCTTCCTGTTCTCGGGTCACGCTGCTGTGTCCGGTCCTGCTGTACGGGTGCCCGGGGCCCGGACCCTCGGGGCCCGGGTGCACGTGGCTGTCGGGTGTCGGGGGTCGGGGTGTCCCAGGCTCCAGGATGCCCCTGATCGACCCGGGTGCCCCGGTTTGCCGGTGCCCATGACTGCCGGATGCCCGGGTTCCGGATGCCCGGGTTCCGGGGTCGGTCGCTGCCGCCGGACGAGGGAGCGGGGAGGAAGCCGTCCGGTGCTCCCCCGGGATGCCGCCGCACCGCGGACGGGGTCCGGTCCTCACGTCCCCGCCAGTGCGCCCAACGGGTCGTCCAGCACCGGCTGCCACGCCAGCTCCGCCGCACCGACGAGGCTGTTGTGGTCGAGGGTGCAGGGCAGGATGGGCACCCCGCCGCTCCGCCCCCACAGGCTGCGGTCGGCGACGACGGCCCGCAGCCGTTCGGGGTCGGCGGCCAGCAGGGTGCGGTGCACACCGCCGAGGATGATCCGGTCCGGATTGAGGATGTTCACCAGTCCGGCGAGACCGAGCCCGAGACGGTCGATCAGCGCCTCGACGGCCGTGCGGACGGCCGGGTCGTCGTACTCGCGGCGGACGAGCTCGTCGGCCTGCCGCAGCAGCGACACCTCGGGACCGGGCGCGCGGCCCGCCGCGGTCAGCAGCGCCAGCGGATCCGCCTCGACGTCCAGGCAGCCGCGGCTGCCGCAGTGGCAGGGGCGGCCCTCGGGGTTGACGGTGAGGTGGCCGACCTCCAGGGCGAGGCCCGCGCTTCCCGTGTGCAGCCGGCCGTCGAGCACCAGGGCGCCGCCGACACCGCGGTGACCGGTGGCCACGCACAGCAGGTCGCGGGCGCCCCGGCCGGCGCCGTGGCGGTGCTCGGCGAGCGCGGCGAGGTTGACGTCGTTGGCCGCGAACGCCGGCCCGGCGATACCGGCCGAGCGGACGCGGTCGGCGAAGATCTCCCGCACCCGCGCGCCCACCGGCCAGGCCAGGTGCAGCGGGTTGAGCGCCAGCCCCTCGGGTTCGGCCACCGCCGACGGCACGGCGAGCCCGGCACCCACACAGCGCCGGCCGGTCGCGCGGAGGAGGTCCGCGCCCGCCTCCACCACGGAACCCAGCACCTTCGCCGGATCGGGGTCGACCGTCTCACAGCCGGGAGAGGTGGCCACGATCCGGCCGCCGAGGCCGACGAGCGCGGCGCGGAAACCGTCCGCGTGCACCTGCGCGGCCAGCACGACCGGCCCCTCCTCGGCGAGTTGCAGCCGGTGCGAGGGGCGGCCCTGCGCGCCGGCGGGCACGCTGGGCCGGGCATCCACTCTGATCAGGCCCAGGGCCTCGAGTTCGGCGGCCACCGCGCCGGCCGTGGCGCGGGTGACGCCGAGTTCGGCGGTCAGCACCGCGCGGGTCGGCGCCCGCCCGGTGTGCACCAGCTCCAGCGCGGGACCCAGCGCCGCGCGCCCCCGGTCCAACCTCGTCCTCGAGGTGGTTCCTTCCCCCTCCGGCCGGGGGTCCGCCTTGCCGCTCATGGAGGCGAGTCTGTCATGATCCGTTCTTCAGGTGGCGTCCGGGAAACCACTCACCCGCAGCGTCACGTTCAGCCGGCCCCTCAGAGCCAGACCGGGCGGTGCGGTGCCCGGGAGCACGCGCGGCACCCCGTGGTGGGCGTACCGGGACGGTCCGCCGAAGACGAACAGGTCACCGCTGCGCAACCGGACGTCCGTGTACGGGTGGGACCGGTTCCGGGGGTTGCCGAACCGGAAGACGCAGGCATCACCGAGGCTGTACGAGACCACCGGCGCGTCGGACCGCTCGTCGCTGTCCCGGTGCATGCCCATCCGGGCGTCGGCGTCGTAGAAGTTGATCAGTGCGATGTCGTAGGGCTCGGCGGGGACGGCGTCGGGGCCGAGCGCGTCCGCCACCGACCGGCGTGCCAGCTCACCGAGCCAGGCCGGGAACGGCTTCACGGGCGCGCCGTCCCCGTCGACCGCGGTACGGGCGTAGCCGTACGGGTACCAGTGCCGGCCCAGGCACACCTGCCGTGCCGTCATCGTGCCCCCGCCGGGCGTGCGCACGGTGCGCAGCCCGGCCGGCGGGCGGGCCCAGTCGCGGCAGGCGGCCAGCAGGGCCTGCTGTGCGCCGCTGTCGAGCCGGTCCGGGACGTGCACCGCACCGGGCGCGACCGACACGCGTTCACGGGGAAACAGCTCGGCGTCCATGGGGACATCCTCCCGCTCCTGATGCCCGTCCCCCGGGGCACCCGGCCCTGAGCTGCGGCTGAGCTAGCCTGGTGCGCGATGAACGACCGTATGACGACGCCGTGGGGCGAGCTGGTGCTCACCCGGTTCCCCGAGGACCCCCGTGACAGGCTCCGGGCCTGGGACGCCTCCGACGCGTACCTGCTGCGTCACCTGGACGAGCAGCGGGTCCCGCTGACCGGCACGGTGGTGGTGTTCGGCGACCGGTGGGGCGCCCTGGCCACCGCGCTCGCGCCGCACCGGCCCACGCAGATCACCGACTCCTTCCTCACCCGGGAGGCCACCCGCGCCAACCTCTCCCGGGCGGGCGTGCAACCCGGCACCGTAGGCCTGCTCACCACGCAGGACCCGCCGCCCGCACGCGTCGACGTGCTGCTGGTCCGGGTGCCGAAGAGCCTGGCGCTGCTGGAGGACCAGCTGCGGCGGCTGCGTCCCTCGTGCCACGAGGGCACGGTCGTGGTCGGCACCGGCATGGTGAAGGAGATCCACACGTCGACGCTGGCCCTGTTCGAGCGCCTGCTCGGCCCCACCCGGACCTCTCTCGCCCGGCAGAAGGCACGGCTGATCCTCTGCACACCCGATCCGTCCCGGAGCCCGGACGCCGGCCCCTGGCCCCACCGGTACACCCTCCCGGCGGATGTGGGACCGGTCTCGGGCCGCACCGTCGTCAACCACGCGGGCGTTTTCTGCGCCGACCGCCTCGACATCGGGACCCGGTTCTTCCTCGGCCACCTCCCGGCCACCCGCGGCCCGCGGCGGGTGGTCGACCTCGGTTGCGGCAACGGCGTCCTCGGGACGGCGGTGGCACTGGCCAACCCGGAGGCGGAACTGCTGTTCGTGGACGAGTCCTTCCAGGCGGTCGCGTCCGCCGAGGCCACCCACCGGGCGAACGGGGCACCCGGGCACGCCGAGTTCCGGGTCGGGGACGGGCTCGGCGGGGTACCCGCCGACAGCGTGGACGTGGTGCTGAACAACCCGCCGTTCCACTCCCACCAGACCACCTCCGACGCCACGGCGTGGCGCATGTTCACCGGTGCCCGCCGCGCACTGCGGCCGGGCGGCGAGCTGTGGGTGGTCGGGAACCGCCATCTCGGCTACCACGCCAAACTGCGGCGGCTGTTCGGCAACAGCCGCCTGGTGGCGAGCGACCCGAAGTTCGTGGTGCTGAAGGCCGTCAAGGAACCGGGTCGGCGGTGACCCGGCGACGGGCCCGGACCGCGATCCACGACCTCGGCGGCGACGGCTGCGAGCCGTCGTATCCGGAGTGCCGGACCGCCGACACCCGCTTGCGCTCCCCCGTCACCCGTGCCGACGTCGCGGGTAGCACATGCCGAAGGCAGGAAAGATGACCCCGCAGACCCGTCCGGTCGACCACGAGCTCATCCGGGCCGCGGCCCACGTTGCCCGCACTCGCTGCCGGGGCGACAACCACACCATGGCGGCCGCGGCCCGCGCCCGGGACGGCCGCATCGTCACCGCGGTGAACGCCTACCACTTCACCGGGGGACCCTGCGCCGAGCTGGTCCTCATCGGCACGGCAGCCGCCCAGGGCGCCTACGAGCTGAACACGATCGTCGCGGTGGGAGACCGCGACCGGGGAGTCGTTCCCCCGTGCGGCCGGTGTCGCCAGGTCCTCCTCGACTACTTCCCGGCTCTCGAGGTCATCGTCGGCGAAGGCGAGCACATCCGAACCCTCCTCATCACCGACCTGCTGCCGGAAGGCTACGTGTGGGCCGACCACCAGCTCGGGTAACCGCTCTGCCTGGGCCGGTTCCCCCATCACGGGGCTGAGGTGCGGATGCCGCTCGGGCACACCGGCGCCCGACCGGCCCGGGGGCTTCCGGGGCTTCCGGGGCTTCCGGGGCTTCCGGGGCTTCCGGGGCTTCCGGGGCTTCCGGGGCTTCCGGTCTACGGTTCCCGGCCGGCGACCACCTTGACGATGCTCTGGACCGCTCGGGCCATCGCCTCCCGCCCCACGCTGAGATACCTCCGCGAGTCGACCGCCTCGGGGTGAGCGGCGAGGAAGTCGCGGATGGCGCCGGTCATGGCGAGGTTGAGCGCGGTGCCGACGTTCACCTTGGTGATGCCGCCCACGACCGCGGCCCGCAGTTCGTCGTCCGGGACTCCGGAGGAACCGTGCAGCACGAGGGGGACGGTCAGCGCGCCGTCGAGTCGTTTGAGCAGCTCGTGGTCGAGAGCGGCGGTACGGGTGGTCATGGCGTGCACGCTGCCGACGGCGACGGCCAGCGCGTCCACGCCGGAGTCGGCGACGAAGGCCCGTGCCTCGGAGGGGTCGGTGCGGGCGCCGGGCGCGTGGGCGTCCAGCGGGGGCCGGGCCTCGTGCTGCCGGCCCTGCGGCCCGGCCTTGCCGCCGACCTGTCCGAGTTCCGCTTCGATCCACAGTCCCTGCGCGTGCGCCCAGTCGGCTGCCGCGCGGGTCGCGGCCAGGTTGTCCGCGTACGGCAGGTGCGAGGCGTCGTACATCACCGAGCTGAAGCCGGCGTCCGCCGCCTCGCGGAGCAGGCGGTCGCTCCTGACGTGGTCGAGGTGGAGGGCGACGGGCACGAGGGCGCTCTCGGCGGCGGCCACGGCGGCGCGGGCCAGCGGCAGCAGGCGACCGTAACGGAACGTGACGGCGTTCTCGCTGACCTGGAGCACCACGGGGGCGTTGGCCGACTCGGCGCCCGTGACGACCGCTTCCACGTGCTCCAGCGTGATGATGTTGAAGGCGGCGACGGCGGATCGAGCCGCGGCAGCCCTGCCGACGAGTTCGCCGGTGGTGACGAGGGGCACGTTCTGTCCTTTCCGACAGGCCGGAGCACGACCGGCGTGAGGCCGTGGGGTGCGGTCCGGGCGGGGAGCCGGGTTTCGGGAGAGGGGGTCCGGCGTACTGGGCCGGGCGGCGCTGCGGCCCGGGGGCAGGGGCACCGAGGACACGGGCCACGCGGGTGGTGCGGATGGTGCGGGTGGCGGGTGGTGCGGTGGCTCAGGAGGTGAGGACCACCGACCGGGTGAGGTGGCGGGGCCGGTCCGGGTCGAGTCCCCGGGCGGCGGCCACGGCGACGGCGAGGCGCTGGGCGCGGACCAGCTCGGCGAGCGGGTCGAGGCTGCCCGCCACCCAGCGGGCGCCGGTGTCCCTCACCTGTTCGGCGAGGTCCGGGGGTGCCTCACCGAACATCCAGGTGGCCGTGGAACCGGTGGCGATACTGATGGGGCCGTGCCGGTACTCCATCGCGGGGTAGGCCTCGGTCCAGGACAGCGAGGCCTCGCGCATCTTGAGCGCGGCTTCGTTGGCCAGGCCGACCGTCCAGCCGCTTCCCAGGAAGGTGAACTGGGCGCATTCGACGAGGCCTTCGGGCAGGTCGGCGGTGAGCGCGGTTCGGCAGTCGGCCACCGCGGCGTCCGTGTGCAGTCCGAAGTGGGCGCGGAGCACGGTCAGCGCGGTGGTCGCGAACCTGGTCTGGACGACGGAGCGTTCGTCCGCGTAGTCGAGGACGACCACGTGGTCGGCCACTGTCGTCACCGGCGTGTCCGGGTCGGCGGTGAGCGCGGTGGTGCGAGTGGTGCCGCTCAACCGTTCGAGCAGGGCGAGCACTTCGGTCGTGGTGCCGGAGCGGGTGAGCGCGACGACATGGTCGTACGCCCGGTGGTGCGGGAACTCGGAGGCGGGGAAGGCGTCCGTCTCCCCCCGGCCGGCGCCCTCCCGGAGGGCGGCCGCGGCCTGGGCCATGTAGTAGGAGGTTCCGCAGCCGACGACGGCGACGCGTTCGCCCGGGTACGGCAGCACTCCGCCGTAGCCCGGAGCCTCGGTCGCGGCGCGCGTCCAGCACTCCGGTTGGCTCCGGAGCTCTTCCTCGACGTGGGTCATGAGGCACTTCCTCCCAACAGGCATGATTACTCTTGCAAGATATAGCCAGCTTTCGCGCACAATCAAGCATCTGGAAGTTCGGTAATGCACTGGGGGGAAGCCCGGGCCGCCGCAAGGGCGCGAGAGGAGCGGGGATCGGGTGCGGGTGTCGCACCGCGCACCCCTGCCATCGGAGCGCGAGGGGCCGACGGGGCCGGGCCTGGCCTGGCCTGGCCTGTCGGGGTAGTGCCCCGGACCGGCGGGTACCCGGAGGACGCCGCACACACCGGCACACACCGCCACACACCGCAAGACACCGCAAGACACCGCAAGACACCGGAGAGGATGACTCGGATGCTCGTCCTCGGACTGCTCCTCCTCGCGGGCACCGCCGGCTTCACCGCCCTGGCGATCGTCGGCAATCTGTCCGGAGGCCCCGAGTACACCGTCAGCGTGCTCGGCAGCGACATCGCGACGATGAACGGACTCGCCCTGTTCAGCTCCGGGCTCGCCCTGGCCCTGATCTTCTGCCTGGGCCTGGCCCTGGTGACCGCCGGGACGGTACACCACCGCCGCCGCACCGGTCGGGGGCGCGGCCGTCACGGGCGGAGCGGCACCGGAAGGCTCGACGGGATGCCGGGCCGCCCGGAGCACCACAACTGACCGGCCCCCGGGATCCGGCCCCGACCGCCTCGTGATGCCCGACGGGTCAGCGGCGGGGCTTCCCGGGACGGGGACCGGGCCGTCAGGGGGCGCAGCTGCAACCATCTGCCCCGATCCGGTGTCTCAGCACATACACGAAAGACGCCGATCGCCTGGGGGACTCCATGCAGCGAAGGACACGGATCGCGACGGCTCTTGCCGCCCTGGGTACCGCGATGGTGGTCGGTGCCGCTCCGGCGGCCGCCTTCCCCGTCAGCGCCGCCCCGGCCGGCTCGGTGTGCCCCACCGCCTGGGGCAGCCTCGCCAAGAGCCGTACCGCCGCCACGACCCGCCCCGTCCAGGACGTCAGGACCGGTCGCCACAGCTGCTTCGACCGGATGGTGATGGACGTCCCCGGCGTGGAAGCGGCCGACCTCGGCTACTCCGTCCGCTACGTGGACCAGCTCCGCCAGGACGGGTCCGGACGGGTCGTCCCCGTCGCCGGCGGGGCGGTCATCGAGGTGCGGATCACCGCTCCCGCCTACGACCCGGCGACCGGGGCGCCCGTGTATCCGGGGCAGGCGGGTCAGCCGCTGCCGGGCGTGGACCTCACCGGGTACCACACCTTCCGCGAGGCCGTGTTCGGCGGCAGCTTCGAGGGGGAGACGCAGATCGGGCTCGGCGTCCGGGCGCGGCTGCCCTTCAGGGTGACGCGGCTGGACGGCCACCTGGTGGTGGACGTGGCCCACCGCTGGAGCGGTACGCCCTGAGTCGCCGGGAGGCTCGTCCGCCCCGGGGCGGACGAGCGTCCTGCCGGACGTACCCGACCGGGACCGAGCGCCTCGGAGGAGTGCGCACGACGCACGACGCACGGGTATCGGCCGCGGCCGGGGTGTCGGACGGTCTCCGGCGTCGTCGCGCACTTCCGGGGAACCCCGCGGCGGACGGGCGCCCCGGAAGGGAACCGACGTCCGTCGCGGGCGGCGGCCCGCGGCGCCGCTACAGGCCGCGCTCGAGGCGGTCGGCCACCAGCTTGACGAACCTGGCCGGATCCTTCGGCTGGCCTCCCTCGGCGAGGACCGCCAGCGTGTAGAGGAGTTCGGCGGTCTCACCGAGCCCGGAGCGGTCCTCCCGCTCCCTGTACGCCTGGTTGAGCCCCTGCACGAGCAGGTGATCGGGGTTGAGTTCGAGGATGCGCTTGGCGCGCGGCACGTCCTGCCCCATCGCGCGGTACATGTTCTCCAGCGCGGGAGTGAGGTCGCTCGCGTCGGAGACGACGCAGGACGGGGAGACCGTCAACCGCGTGGACAGACGCACGTCCTTGACGTCCTCGCCCAGTTGCTCGCCCATCCAGCCGAGCAGCCCCGCGTAGTCCTCGTTCTGCTTCTCCTTCTCGCTCTCGCTCTTCCCGTCGTCCTGCCCGCCGAGGTCGATCTCGCCCTTGGCGACGGACCGCAGCCGCTTGCCCTGGAACTCGCCGACCGCGTCGACCCACACCTCGTCGACGGGGTCGGTGAGCAGCAGCACCTCGACTCCCTTGGCCCGGAAGGCCTCCATGTGGGGCGAGTTCTCGATGCTCTGGCGGGACTCGCCGGTGAGGAAGTAGATGTCCTCCTGGCCGTCCTGCATCCGTTCGACGTACTGCTGGAGCGTGGTCGGCTCCTCCTCTCCGTGCGTCGTGGCGAAGGACGACACGGCGAGGACGGCCTCACGGTTCTCGGAGTCGGTGACCAGTCCCTCCTTCAGGACGGCGCCGAACTCCCGCCAGAAGGCGGCGTAGCGGTCGGTGTCCTTCGCCATCAGGTCCTTGACGGAGGAGAGGATCTTCTTGGTCAGGCGCCGCTGGATCATCCGGATGTGCCGGTCCTGCTGGAGGATCTCGCGGGACACGTTGAGCGAGAGGTCCGCGGCGTCGACGACCCCCTTGACGAAGCGCAGGTACGGCGGGAGCAGCGCCTCGCAGTGGTCCATGATGAAGACGCGCTTCACGTACAACTGGACGCCGCGCTGGTAGCCCTGGGTGAACAGGTCGTGCGGGGCGTGGGCCGGGACGAACAGCAGGGCCTGGTACTCGAAGGTGCCCTCCGCCTGGAGCCGGACGGTCTCCAGCGGGTCCTGCCAGTCGTGGCTGATGTGCTTGTAGAGCTCGTGGTACTCGTCGTCGGAGACCTCCGAACGCGGTCGGGCCCACAGGGCCTTCATCGAGTTCAGCGTCTCGGGCCCGGACTCCTCGCCGCCGTTCTCGGCCGCCGGCGGCTCTGCCCCCTCGGGCTTCCCGGTCCGCGGCTCCATCCGGATCGGCCAGGTGATGAAGTCGGAGTACCGCTTCACGATCTCGCGGATCGTCCAGGGGGAGGTGTAGTCGTGGAGCTGGTTCTCGGCGTCGGCCGGCTTGAGGTGCAGGGTGACCGAGGTGCCCTGCGGCGCGTCCTCGACGTGTTCCAGGGTGTACGTGCCCTCGCCCCGGGACTGCCAGCGCGTGCCGTGCGTCTCGCCGGCCCGCCGGGTGAGGAGGGTGACCTCGTCGGCCACCATGAAGGCGGAGTAGAAGCCGACGCCGAACTGGCCGATGAGCCCCTCGGCCCCCGCCTCGTCCTTGGCCTCCTGCAGTTCCTTCAGGAGCTGCGCTGTGCCCGAGTGGGCGATGGTGCCGATGAGCCGGCCCACCTCGTCGTACGACATGCCGACGCCGTTGTCCCGGACGGTCAGAGTGCGGGCTTCGGGGTCGGCGTCGAGTTCGATGCGCAGGTCGGACACGTCGGCGTCGAGGGTGTCGTCGCGCAGCGCCTCCAGCCTCAGCTTGTCGAGTGCGTCGGAGGCGTTGGAGATGAGCTCCCGCAGGAAGACATCCTTGTTCGAGTAGACCGAGTGGATCATCAGCTGGAGGAGCTGACGGGCCTCTACCTGGAACTCAAACGTTTCGGTCGGCATGGTGCGCGATTACCTCACGGGTCCGGAGTAGCCATAACTGCCGGCAGCCACTGTAGGACACCGGATCACCCGGAATCCCCCGTCCGCGGCCCGGCCGCGGAACCGGTCCGCCGTGTCCCCCGCGCAGGGCAGCGGCGGGACCGGCCACTCTGCGGGCGCGTGAAGTGCCCTCACCGGCAAGCGGAACCGGACCGTGGGCGGACCACTCGGACCGCCACGCCGGTCGGCCCGGCCTGCTCGGGCGGTGGTTGCACGGCCGTCGAGCAGCCAACTCCGCGCCGCCACCCCCACCGCCACCGCCACCGCCACCGCCACAGCCACCGCCACAGCCACCGCCACCGCCACCGCCACCGCCACCGCCACCGCCACCGCCACCGGTGAGGGGCGTCGCGGCGTCCCCGCCGGTTCCCCGGTGGGGCCCGGGCGTGCGTGCCGGTCGGTTACGCGGGCGGGGCCGTCCTCGGCACGCCTGGCGCCGGGGCGGTGAGCTGGGCGTCCAGCGCGGCGCGCAGCCAGTCGTGGGCCGTGCCCGGGGTCGGATCGGGCCGGGCGCCCGGCGGCGTGGCCACCCGGGCGGCCAGCTCCCAGTACCGTTCCAGCCGCGGGTCGGCGGTGAGCCGCCCGGCGAGCAGTCGGCGGAACCGCGGGGTGTCGGGGGTGCCGTACGCCTCCGCGTAGGCGGCGGCGAAGGCGTCCAGGGCCTCGCCGGGGTGCGGCGCCCGCCCCCGCCGCATACGGGCGCCCGCCAGTTCGTAGGCCTCGGCCAGGCCCGCGTAGAGCACGGTGGCGCCGCGGGCGCCCGCGGCACGGTGGACGTCGGGCTGCGGCCGGGTGCCGCCGGCGCAGGGGCGGGCGGTGAGCGCGTGCAGCCGGGCGAAGGCGAGCGCCTGCTCCGGCGTCGGATCGGCGGGCGGCTGCGGCACGGCCTGCGCGAGGAACGCGGACACGATCCGTTCCGGGGTCCGCGGCGGCAGCCATCCGCGCCAGAAGCGGGCGGGAGCGGCCGTGCTGGGCGGCAGGGGCAGTGCGCCCACCAGGCGCAGCCGGTCGGGGCGCTCGCCGGGCGGGCAGTCGAGTACCAGCCGCAGCGCCGTCTCCCGCCAGCGCAGTGCGGTGAGTTGGGAGCCCAGTGCGCTGAGCCGTCCGGCGAGCGCGTCCTCCAGGGCACCGCCCGTTTCGGCGCCTCCGTCCTGATCGGTGAGGACGTGATGCACCTGGGGAACCGTCAGGTCGAGCGCGCGCAGGTCCCGGATCAGCCGGAGCCGGTCCAGCGCGGCGGGGTCGTAGCGGCGGTGCCCACCGGTGCTGCGGGCGGCTTCGGGCAGCAGGCCGCGGTCGGAGTAGAAGCGGACGGTCTTGACCGTGGTCCCGGCACGTTC
This sequence comes from Streptomyces sp. MS06, assembly GCF_047200655.1. NCBI lineage: Bacteria > Bacillati > Actinomycetota > Actinomycetes > Kitasatosporales > Streptomycetaceae > Streptomyces > Streptomyces sp. MS06. The sequence continues at coordinate 41,537 of NZ_JBJZOJ010000020.1, read as the reverse complement.
GGCGAGGCGGCCGATGCTCCACAGCTCGTCGTCGGACATGTGCGGTCGGACCTCCCCCGGGATCGCCCCACCGCCCCACCCTACCGGCGGGCGTGCACGGCCCCCGCCGGCGCCGGTGTCGGGCGTACCACCGTCGCGTGACACCTGGTAGCCCGCGACGCGGAGTCGTCGGCGGCGGGCGTCCAGGTCACGATCAGCGACGAGGCGGTCGCCGAGCCTACGGTCACGCCGCCCGGCGGGGTGGTGTCGGAGCCCCCCGCGCCGCCGTCGCAGGGCGCCCCGTCGGGGGTGCAGTTCACCGGCGTGCCGGTGCCGCTCGACACCCAGCCCGACGTGGCGCTCGCGCCCGGCGCCAGGCTGCCGTTGTACTCGCGGTCGGTGAAGGCGTAGAGGCTGCCCGAGTGGGTGAGCAGCGCGTCCCGGTACGAGCCGACCGTGGTGCCGGATCAGGTCGAACTCCACGGTCCAACCAGTGAGCGTGCCGGTGCCGTGGTTGGTGACGGAATCCTCCGGCACTGCGACACCATCCGCGCCCCCTGACCACCGGCATGTCCAACGGACTGATCGAGTCCACCAAGACCAAGACCCGACTGATCATCCGCCGAGGCTTCGGCTTCCACTCCGCCGAAGCCATCATCACCGTCGTCATGCTCACCCTCGCCGGGGACAAGCCCACCCTCCCCGGCCGCCAACCCGCCATGGGGCGACCCGCACACACGGCAGCAGAGCCGCCTTTTGCGGGCTGGAGCGTGAGATCCAGGCCGGGTGCAGTGCCGCCTGGTGGTGCGCGATCGTGGGAGGGGGCGGATTTTGCTGAGGCCCGCGCCTTCTGGGTACTTCCGCGCGCCAGGTGGGCCACGGCGGTTCACGTCGTGGTCAGGCGTTGGGGCAGGGATCGTTGTGGTGACCGAATTGATCACCGACCGAGGATGCTCATGAAGATCGAACCCGGATACACCTACCTGCTGAAGAACGATCGCAGTGGCCGCGTCGTCTCCCCGCAGGCCTTCAGCACTGCGGAGGCGCAAACCCTGCAGCAGCTCAACCTGCGCACAGACCCGGGTCAGCGCAAGGCGCAGGTGTGGCACGCGATGCCCCTGGACGACGGCTATGTGCTGTTCGTCAACAAGAAGAGTGCCCGCGTCATGTCCCCGCAGGCCTTCAGCCAGGCGGAGGCGCAGACCTTGCAGCAGCTCAACATCCGTACTGACCCGGGCCACCGGAACACGCAGCAGTGGGAGGCCATGGACGACGGGAACCGGCTGCTGCTGCGCAATCGCATCAGCGGCCGGGTCGTCTCCCCGCAGGCCTTCAGCACTGCGGAGGCGCAGACCCTGCAGCAGCTCAACATCCGCGCCGACGCGAACCAGCGCGCCGTGCAGCGTTGGGAATTGGTGGTGGACGGCGAGGACAGGCGGGTGACCGAACTCCCGCCGGTCGACCGGGAGGTCAACGAGATCGGTGACGTGGACCGGCTGACCGGATTTGCCAAGCCGCCCAAGGACAGGACCGACGAGGTACTGGTGGGCCAGAGTGTGATCCCGTTCCTCCTGGTCAACGACGGCGGCGTCGATCAGCGGCCGTGGCAGAGCGAGACCAATCCGTACTACCTTCTCAAGCGGTTCGGGTACTGGGAGCAGGTCTTCTACTACGAGCACTCGGGCAACTCGGAGTACACGGAGAAGCAGACCACCACGCTCGGACTGACGACGGGTAACCAGCACACGATCGAGGAGACCGTGAGCATCACGGTCGGCATGGACGCCGGCTTCGCCTTCAAGGGCCTCACCGCGTCGATGAGCACCTCCATCACCACCGGGCTGCGGGTGGAGCGGACCTCGTACTCCGAGGAGGAGAGCAGCGAGACCGTGGAGATCACCAGGAGGTACGAGTCGAACGGCAAACGCGTGGCGGAGGCTGTCTGGTACCGGGGCGACCGCTACAGCCTGCAACGGCTCGACGGAACCCAGCTGATGGAATGGCGCACGATTAATGATCAAATGAAGGTCAACGACTCCTACCCTGCCGGGTAGTATCCGCCTCCTTGGAGTACCTGGTGACCTCCGCTGGGTCGGCGGTCACCACGTGCACAGAGTCCCGCAGACGCCGAGGACGCTGCCAGCCACGCCAGCGGAAGCTGATCGAGGTAGAAGGGATCGCGAACCGCCGCCGCGCGACAGCGTGTAAGTGACTCCAGGTGCGGGTGAGGGGGTGCGACTGCTCGCAGAGGGGGCCGCGCGGGGAAACGGGAGTTCTCGTCTCGGACGGGTGACCTTTCCCGGTGGTGGTCGTTGGGCGTGGTGGCGGTGTCCTCGGCCGTGGGGCGTCCTCGTGGGGCGTGGGGTGTCCTCGGGCGTGGGGCGTGCTCGGGCCGTGAAAGGGTGGGCAGGGTGATGGCCGTGGGTGGGCTGCGGGAGGTCGCGGCGCCGTGCGTGGCTCCGGGGCCGTCCGGCGCGGCGGTGCGTGGCCGCTTCAAGCACTTCGCACCCCGCGACGAGACGGTGCTCCGGCCGGTGGGCGCGCACCAGGTCGCCCGCATGCGTCAGGCATGGGTCCGGGACTCACCCCCGCTCACCGCATAGGAACGGTACGGTGCGCGAATACAGCCTTCCGCCTCTGGTACCGGCCCTGACGACGGGCGGCCTCGCGGACTCCGTGTACGAGGTGGCCGAACGCGACCCCGAACTGTCCCAACTGGCCAGGGACGGCGGCCGGGACGAAGGCGAGTGGACGGCGGTGACCGCGGCCGGGTTCCGTGACGAGGTGCTGGGCCTCGCGAAGGGCCTGCTCGCGGCGGGCGTCCGGTTCGGTGAGCGGGTGGCGGTGATGGCCCGGACCCGTTACGAGTGGACGCAGTTCTGCTACGCGCTCTGGTCCCTCGGCGCCCAGGTCGTCCCCGTCTACCCCACCTCCTCGGCCGGGCAGGTTCGGTGGATCCTGTCGAACGCGCAGGTGAGCGCGATCGTGGTGGAGCACGCGGACCACGCCATGACGGTGGGCGCCGCCTGCGACGCGCAGACCGGTCTGCGCTCCCTGTGGCAGCTCGACGCGGGCTGCGTCCAGCAGTTGACGGAGCAGGGCCGTCACCTGCCCGACGAAATGGTGCACCGTCACCGGCGTGCCGTCACCCCCCGGTCGGCCGCCGTCATCGCCTACACCTCGGGCACCACGGGCCCCCTCCCCCGGGGCTGTGTGATCACCCATGCCAACCTGGCCGCCGAGTGCGACACCCTGTACGCCGGGTGGCGGGACCTCATCGCCGTGCCCGGCGAGCAGCCGGCCGTCCTCGCCTTCCTGCCGCTCTCGCACATCTACGGCCTGATGGTGCAGGTAGTCTGTCTGCGGAGCGGTGTCCTGCTGGGCCATCAGCCCGATCTTTCCCCGGCCTCGCTGCTGCCCGCCCTGGCATCCTTCCGGCCCACGTACGTCTTCGCCGTGCCCTACGTCTTCGAGCGGATCCTGCACGCCGCGCGCCGGGCGGCCGAGGAGGCCGGCCGGGGGGACCTGTTCCGCCGAGCCGAGGAGGTTGCGGTGCGGCACGCCGAACGGACGCAGCGGCGGGAGGCCGGCGAGGGACCGGGCCCCGGTCCCGTGCTCCGGGCCGAGCACACGGTGTTCGACCGCCTGGTGTACGGCCGGCTGCGTGCCGTGCTGGGCGGCCGCGTCCGCTACGCGACCTCCGGCGGTTCGGCCCTGGACCGTGAGTTGGGACTGTTCTTCGCCGGGGCCGGGATCGCCGTCCACGACGGATACGGGCTCACCGAGACGAGCGCCGCGGTGACCACCCAGCCTCCGGGCCGTCCCCGCTTCGGTACCGTGGGCCGGCCGCTGCCGGGGTGTGCCGTGCGCATCGCCGACGACGGCGAGATCTGGGTGAGCGGCGACGTCGTGTTCGCCGGCTACCACGACGACCCGTCGGCCACGGCGGCGGTACTGCGCGGCGGCTGGTTCGCGACGGGGGACGTGGGTCGCCTCGACGACGACGGCTATCTCGTCCTCACCGGGCGCAAGAAGGACATCATCGTCACCAGCGGGGGCAAGAGCGTCAGCCCGCAGCCACTGGAGCAGCGGCTGCGCAGGCATCCGCTCATCTCCCAGTGCCTGGTGGTCGGGGACAACCGGCCGTTCGTCGCGGCTCTGGTCACACTGGATCCGGACGCGTGGGAGCACTGGCGGCGTTCACGCGAGCGGCACTGCCGCCGGTCCGGGTCGGCCGCTGCCGGCGGGGATCTGCACACGGAGATCCAGCGGGCGGTGCACATGGCGAACAGCGTGGTCTCCCGGGCGGAGTCGATCCGGGCCTTCCGGATCCTGCCGACGGAGTTCAGCGTCCAGGACGGGCTGCTGACCGCTTCGCTGAAACTGCGGCGCGGCGCGATCACCCAGGCGTACGCGGCGGAGATCGAGGCGATGTACACGTCCTGACGGCATGGCAGCACGGCGGCGTGGCAGCTCGGCGGCACGGCGGCATTCCGGGGGCGGGACGTGCGCTACGCGTCGCGACGGACGCTCCGCGTCGGGACGGGCGCTCCGCGTCGGGACGGGCGCACCCGGCGCCTTGAGGGGGCACCGGGTACCCCCCGGGGGTGCGGCAGGATCAGGCTCGGGCGGGCGCCGGGTCGGCCGGGGCCTCTGCACCTGCCTCGTCAGCGGTGCCGGCGCGTACGGCGGGGATGAGGGAGGCTACCGCGGCCGACAGCAGCGCCACGCCGCAACCGATCGCCAGGCCGGTGCGGAAACCGCCCTCGGAGGCGAGGCTGTAGCCGCCGAGGCTGACGGTCATCTGGGCCAGTACGACACCGATGACGGCCGAACCGATCGTGGTGCCGAGGGAACGCATCAGCGTGTTGAACCCGTTGGCCGCCGCCGTCTCGGAGAGCGGTACGGCACTCATGATGAGAGCGGGCATCGCGCCGTAGGCCAGGCCGACCCCGCTGTTGACCACGATGCCGACGACCATCAGGCCCCAGGCCGAACCCATCAGGAACTGGGCGAGCCCGTACCCGAGCGAGATGACCAGGGCGCCGCAGGCCAGAGCGAACTTGGCGCCGCGCGCGTTGATGAGCTTTCCGCCCAGAGGCGAGACGATCATCATCATCACGCCGCCGGGCGCCATCCACAGGCCGGCGGCCAGCATGGACTGCCCCAGTCCGTATCCGGTGGCCTCGGGGAACTGGAGCAGCTGGGGTGCGATCAGCATGAAGGCGTACATGCCGACGCCGACGAGGATCGAGGCGGCGTTGGCGAGAAGGACCGGCGGGCGGGCGGTGGTCCGCAGGTCGATCAGCGGATCGCGGGTGCGCAGTTCCCAGTACCCCCAGGCGAGGAGTGCCACGGCGGCCAGGGTCAGCAGGCCCAACGTAGTGCCCGAGCCCCATCCCCAGTCGGCTCCCTTGGAGATCGCGAGGAGCAGCGACACCAGGCCGACGGCGAGTCCGAGCGCGCCGGGGGCGTCGAAGCGCTGTCCGCGGGCTCCCGCGGGCACGTCGGGAATCACGAAGAAGATCAGCACTCCGATCAGCAGGGCGAGACCGGCCGCTCCCCAGAACAGGGCCCGCCAGTTCGCGTACTGGGCGACGGCGGCGGCGAGCGGCAGGCCGACGGCGCCGCCGATTCCCATAGAAGCGCTCACCAGGGCGATGGAGCCGCTCAGCTTCTCGGCCGGCACGACGTCGCGCAGGAGAGCGATGCCCAGCGGCACCATGCCCATGCCCATGCCCTGGAGTCCACGGCCGACGATCATCGGTACGACGGTCGAGGAGAGCGCGCACACCACCGAACCGGCGACCAGCGGCACGGCGCAGACCAGGAGCATGCGCCGCTTGCCGAACAGGTCGCCGAGACGCCCGGAGACCGGCACGCACACTCCGGCGACGAGCAGCGTGACCGTGATCACCCAGGCCGCGTTGGAGGCCGAGGTGTGCAGGAGCTGCGGCATCTCCGCGATCAGCGGGGTCACCAGGGTCTGCATGATCGCGGCGACCGTGCCGGCCAGGGCCAGCGTGGCGACGACCGCACCTGAGCGGCCGGTCGGCTGAGGGCCGTCCATGGGGAGCTCCTCTTCGGGGCGTCAACGAGGTGGCGCCCCGACTGAGGCGCGATGTGCATCTCACATATTTCATGCACTCGCCATATCGTGTGTTGGATACACAGACCGAGGAACGCCGGAGACCTCGGACGGCACCGTCGGGCCAGCGGTCGGAAACCTGTGTCGCGCCGCGATGCCGTCCGGCAGACTCCAGGGTATGGAGACAGCCGAGTTCCTTGAGATCCTGGACCAGGAGGGCCGGTCACTCGCTGCGGCCGCCGAGGCGGCGGGCACCGGAGCGAAGGTTCCCACCTGCCCGCAGTGGCAGGTACGGGACCTGCTGCGGCACACCGGAGCCGTGCACCGCTGGGCCACCGCATTCGTCGCGGAGGGCCACCCCTCACCCCGCCCCATCGGCGAGGGCCCGGACCTCGACGGCGGCGACCTGCTCACCTGGTACCGCGACAGCCACCGACACCTGGTCGACACCCTGGCGGCAGCTCCGGCGGACATCGCCGTGTGGACCTTCCACCCGGCCCCGTCACCCTCCCCGCTCGCCTTCTGGACCCGGCGTCAGGCACACGAGACGGCGATCCACCGGTACGACGCGGAGACGGCCCGCGGCGGCAGTCCGTCCCCGGTGGGGATCCCGTTCGCCGTGGACGGGATCGACGAGTTGCTGCGCGGCTTCCACGCCCGCGCCGGCAGCCGGGTGCGTACGCCGCAGCCGCGCACACTGCGGGTGCGCACCACCGACGCGGACGCGGTGTGGACGGTACGGCTCTCGACGGAGGCACCCGCGGCCACCCCGGACGCGACCGGCCGCGAGGACGCGGAACTGAGCGGGCCGGCGGCGGAGTTGTACCTGGCGCTGTGGAACCGGACGCCGGTGCCGAGCGTGTCGGGGGACGCCACGCTGGCCGAGCTGTGGCGGGAGACGTCCGGGATCGGCTGACCTCCCGGCACGGTCGACCGGCCGACGACCCGCCCGCGCCGCGCGACGCCCCGGCCGAACGAACCGAAACGGCCGCCCGGCGCATGCCCCGTGCCGGCCGGAGCCACCCGAACGACCCGCCCCACTCCGCCCGGTAGCGCCTTGTACTGCGCCGTACCGCCTCGTACCGCCCTGAACTGCCCGCCGGAAGGGTCACCGGCTCCCCGGACGTGGTCACCACCCCCGCCCGGACCGCCGGTGCGGCTCCCCGGCAGGCTGCCGGGGTCAGGCCCCCGCGACGGCCGGACCGCCTCCCGCCGGGCCCTGCTGCGGGTACACCAGGCCCACATGGTGCGCGAGTTGGCCGGCGGCGTGTCTGAAGAACGGCGCCCGGTCCTCGACCACGCGGTTGAACTGGCCGAACAGTTCGAAGCCGACCAGGCCGAACAGCTGCGCCCAGGCCGCGACCAGGGCCACCACAGTCTCCGGAGGGAGATCGGGCGCCAGGTCGGCGGCCATGCGGACGGCCTCGGGGCGCAGTTCGGCCGGCAGCGGCGGCCTGGCCAGACCGAGACCCCGGTGCGCGTCGCGGACGATACCGATGAGGAGCTCACCGACCCGCGCGGCCGGCGGCACGGTCTCCAGGGGCGCGGCATAGCCGGGAACGGGCGAGCCGTAGATGAGCGCGTACTCGTGCGGGTGATCCAGCGCCCAGCCGCGCACCGCCTCACAGACCACGGTCCAGCGCCGCACCGGGCCGGCCTCGGCCGCGGCCCGGTGTGCCGCCTCGGCCGTCTCGCCGAGGGAGTCGTAGGCGTCGATGATGAGAGCGGTGAGCAGGTCGTCCCGGCTGGGGAAGTAGCGGTACAGCGCGGAGGAGACCATGCCGAGTTCCCGGGCCACCGCCCGCAGCGAGAGCTTGGCGGCTCCGTCCGCCGCGAGCTGTCTGCGGGCCGCGTCCTTGATGGCCGCGGTGATCTCGATCCGGGCGCGGGCACGGGCGCCGCCGTGTGCGGTGTCGCTCATGACCAGCAGTCTCGCACACATCGAGAGCGGTGCACACAGAACAGAGCAGTGCACATAGATGAGAGCACCGCCCACACAGGAGAGCACCACCCGCGCAGGAGGGCGCCACTCTCAGAGCGGAGGGGCACTCAGAGCGGAGGGCACTCAAACCAGCGAGCACCCGATCACATTCGAGAGCGACGCTCAAGAAAGAGAGCACCGCTCTTGCTTTGGGCGGCCACCCTGCGGCAGACTGGGCACATCAAAGCGAGAGCAGCGCTCACATAAAAGAGCGACGCTCTCCCTCACCTCCAGGGGAGTCCTCATGTCCACGCAGGCGCACGTCCGCAAGCCCGGGTGGTTCACCGTCAACGTGCTCAATCGGGTGGTCGCGTGGATGACCCGCCGCGGTATCAGCATCTGGGGGTCCCGCGTTCTCGCGGTCCGCGGCCGCAAGAGCGGCCAGTGGCGCACCACCCCGGTCAACCTGCTGACCTACGACGGCAAGCAGTACCTGGTCGCGCCGCGCGGCCACGTCCAGTGGACGCACAACATGCGGGTGGCGGGCGGCGGCGAGCTCCGTCTCGGCAGGAGCGCCGAGGAGTTCACCGCCGTCGAGGTGTCCGACGACGACAAGACTCCGATCCTGCGCGCCTACCTCAAGCGCTGGAAGGCCGAGGTCGGCGTGTTCTTCAACGGCGTCGGCCCGGATTCACCGGACGCCGAGCTGCGACGCATCGCCCCGGACCACCCGGTCTTCCGGATCACGGTCGGCCGCTGACCCGGCACCGACCAGGCACCGACCGGGCACCGACGGACGTTCGGCCGTCACCGCCGTGGACCGGCGGCGGCAGAGTGGCGGCAGGCGAGTGGCGGCAGCCGCGGGAACCGCACTGCCGCAGGAGTCGGCGGTTGCCGGAAGCCCGGCCACCGCCATGAGCCGCCCGCGGCGACGGCGTGCCGCCTCGGGGTGGTCCGCGACGGCACCCGCACTCGTGCCGGTGCGCCGGCACGGCTGTGCGACCGGCAGATCGGCGGAGACTGCCCCGGGGCGGTCTCCGCGGGAAAGCACCCTCCGCGGGAATGCACCCTGCAGCGGAAGGCACCCTCCGCCGGAAACCCCGTGCACGGAAAGCAGACCCGACCGGGAGAGCGTTCTCCGGCGGGAACCGCCCTCCGGCCGCAAGGCGCCGGCTCCGGCCGGCGGCCCTCCGCGGGGAGCCCGCTGCGGTCAGGAGCCCGCTTCGCCCGCAGCGGTTCGCCGGTCCAGTACCGTCAGCGCGCGCTGCGCGATCGGCCGGTTGCGGATCAGCTCGCCGAGCGAGGTGGAGCCGCGCGTGATGTCCGTGAACGCCTTCCACGCCGGCCGGAACCCGGTGAGGGCGGCGTGGAAGACGCCGGGCCGCCGTTCGAATGCCGCCAGCATCCGCTTGCCGACCGCCATCTCCACACCCAGGCCGGCCTTCACGGCGAACGCGTAGTTCAGTGCCTGGCGGCGGCTGTCCACCGCGTCGTGGGCCTCGGCGATGCGCACGGCCCACTCCCCCGCCAACCGCCCCGAGCGCAGCGCGAAGGAGATGCCCTCGCGCGTCCAGGGCTCCAGCAGCCCCGCCGCGTCCCCGCACACCAGGACCCGGCCGCGGGAGAGCGGCGAGTCGTCGGCCCGACAACGGGTCAGGTGGCCGGAGGAGATGCGGGGTTCGAAACCGGCCAGCCCCAGACGGCCGATGAAGTCCTCCAGGTACCGCTTGGTCGCGGCGCCCTCGCCCCGGGCGGAGATCACGCCGACGGTCAGCGTGTCGCCCTTGGGGAACACCCAGCCGTAACTGCCGGGCATCGGGCCCCAGTCGATCAGGACCCGTCCCCGCCAGTCCTCGGCGACCGTGTCCGGCACCGGGATCTCCGCTTCCAGGCCCAGGTCCACCTGGTCCACCTTGACGCCGACGTGTGCTCCTATCCGGCTGGCGCTGCCGTCGGCGCCGACGACCGCGCGGGCGAGCACCGACTCGCCGCCCTGGAGCACGACGGCGACCGTGCGCCGGTCAGGCACCGCCGCGCCGTGCTGCTCGACGCGCTGCACGGTGACGCCGGTGCGCAGCTCGGCGCCCGCCTTCTGCGCGTGCTCCACCAACTGCTGGTCGAACTCGGGCCGGTTGATCAGCCCGAAGAGCATCTGCTTGGAACGCCGGGTGCGGGTGAAACGCCCGTTGTGGGAGAAGGTCACGGCGTGGACCCGGTCCCGCAGCGGCAGTTCGTAGCCGGGCGGCAGGGCGTCGCGGGAGGGGCCGATGATTCCGCCGCCGCAGGTCTTGTAGCGGGGCAGCTCCGCCTTCTCCAGCAGGAGCACGCGTCGCCCCGCGACCGCCGCCGCGTAGGCGGCCGACGCCCCCGCCGGTCCCGCGCCCACCACGACGACGTCCCACACCTGCTGCACGTCGTCGTCCGCCGAAGAGTTCTCGCTGCTCACGATGGTCTACTGCTCCCGATCAAGCCGACTGCCGCTGCTGTCCATGGCATCCTACGGCGGAGATCGCCGAGGGCCCCTGTGGGAGGATCGGCGGCGCCCGCGTCCCGCATTCCGGGACGCGCGTAGGCTCGCACGGCCACTCGTTGGCACAAGAGCGCACCCACCGTACGCACACGTACGCGCAAGCACACCGTCGCACCCACAAGGAGCGTGCCCATGTCGTCGAATCCGGTCGCCGAGACCGTCGCCTCGCTGATGCCCAGGGCGAAGGCGGAGCTCGCCGAGCTGGTGGCCTTCAGATCGGTGGCGGACTTCGACCAGTTTCCCCGGAGCGAGAGCCGGGCGGCCGCCGACTGGGTCGCCGAGGCGCTCCGGGCCGAGGGGTTCACGGACGTGGCCCTGCTCGACACGCCGGACGGCACGCAGTCGGTCTACGGCTTCCTCCCCGGCCCGGCAGGTGCCCGGACGGTGCTGCTGTACGCCCACTACGACGTGCAGCCTCCGCTGGACGAGGCGGCCTGGACGTCCCCGCCGTTCGAGCTGACGGAGCGCGACGGCCGCTGGTACGGCCGCGGCACCGCCGACTGCAAGGGCGGCATCGTGATGCACCTGCTCGCGCTGCGTGCGCTCAGGGCCGACGGCGGTGTGCCGGTGCACGTCAAGGTGATCGCCGAGGGCTCGGAGGAGCAGGGCACGGGCGGTCTGGAGCGGTACGCGGAGCAGCACCCGGAGCTGCTGGAGGCGGACACCGTCGTCATCGGTGACGCGGGCAACTTCCGCGCCGGGTTGCCCACGGTGACCTCCACCCTGCGCGGTATGACCCTGCTCCGGGTGCAGGTCGACACCCTGGAGGGCAATCTGCACTCCGGGCAGTTCGGCGGGGCGGCGCCGGATGCGCTGGCCGCGCTGATCCGCGTACTGGACTCGCTGCGCACCGAGGACGGTTCCACCGCGGTCGACGGACTCGCGGCGGACTCGCGGTGGGAGGGGCTCCAGTACGACGAGGAGCAGTTCCGCCGGGACGCCAAGGTGCTGGACGGGGTGGAACTCATCGGGTCCGGTACCGTCGCCGACCGGATCTGGGCCCGCCCTGCCGTCACCGTGCTGGGCATCGACTGCCCGCCGGTGGTCGGCGCCACTCCGTCGGTGCAGGCGGGTGCTCGCGCGCTGGTCAGCCTGCGGGTGCCGCCGGGCGTCGATGCGGCCGAGGCGACCAAGCTGCTCCAGGCCCACCTGGAGGCGCGCACGCCGTGGGGCGCCCGGGTGGCAGTGGAGCAGATCGGGCAGGGCCAGCCGTTCCGCGCGGACACCGCCAGCCCCGCCTACCAGGCGATGGCCGACGCGATGGCGGTGGCCTACCCGGGCCAGGAGATGCAGTACGCGGGCCAGGGCGGTTCGATCCCGCTGTGCAACACGCTCGCGGCACTGTACCCGCGGGCGGAGATCCTGCTGATCGGGCTGAGCGAGCCGGAGGCGCAGATCCACGCGGTGAACGAGAGCGTCTCGCCTCAGGAACTGGAGCGGCTCGCGGTGGCGGAGGCCCGGTTCCTGCGCAACTACGCGGCGAACTGACGCCCACTCGCGGCGGGTGCGCGCCCGGTTCCGGGCGCAGATCCACGCCCGGGTCCCGATCCGCGCCCGGGTCCGCGCCCGGGACCAGGTCCGCGCCCGGGACCGGGTCCGCGCCCGAGTCCGGCTCGCGGGCGCGGTCCGGTCCGGGTCACCGCCGGGCCCCGGACCGTGCGGACGGCGGGTCCCGGCGGTCCGCCGGTGTGCGGACGGTCAGCCGACGGGCGTCCCGGCCTCCAGGTAGAACACCGTGGCGCGCTCCCGGGCGCGCAACGCCCAGCGCAGGCGCTCGTAGCGGACCGGCGGCAGCAGTTCGGCGGCTTCGGCCTCGGTGACGAAGCGCCAGTCGCGCAGTTCGGGGCCGGGCAGCAGGAGGGCGCGGGCCTCGGCGGAGTCGAGGCGGCCTCCGTCGAAGAGGAGGCGCAGTCCTCCGTAGGCGGCCGGCGGTGCGGGCGCCTCCCAGTCCACGACGAGGAGGCGGGGGGCGTCCTCGAGGTGGATGCCGGTCTCCTCGGCCACCTCGCGCACTCCCGCCCGTGCGGGTGCCTCGCCGGGTTCGACCACACCCCCGGGGAACTCCCAGCCGGCCTTGTAGGTCGGGTCGACCAGCAGCACGCGGTCGTCCTCGTCGAAGAGCAGCACCCCGGCGGCAAGGGTCTCCGCGGTGGGCTCCGGGGTCTGCACGATCTCGCAGACGGGAGCCGTCCCGGTGCTGACGGCTTCGGCGACGCGGACGGCGGCCTCGTGCGGGGTGAGCGCACTGGTGTCGACCGGGTAGGCGTCCGCGGTGAGCCAGGACGCCAGGGCGGAGCGGTACGGCTCGATGTGGTCGTCGGACCACCGCCGGGTCGGTATCCCGCCGTCGGAGGGGTCCGCCGGTGGTTCTCGACGGGCCGTACGCTCGCGCAGGATCGTTTCGGCCGGGGTCAGGACGACATGCCTCACGGTGATCCGGCGAGCGGCGAGGCCGCCGAAGATCTCGTCCCGGTGCTCCTGGCGCAGGAGTGTCACGGGGACGAGGAGGGTGCCGCCGAGTTCGGCGAGCATCGCGGCGGCGGTGTCGATCATCAGTCGTCGCCAGATCGGCAGGTCCTGGATGTCGCCGACCTCGGCGAGGTGTTTGGGCGGGAGCAGTTGGCTCAGTGCGCCGCCGATGACCTCGGAGTCGAAGAGCGTGCTGTTCGGGATCAGTTCGATCAGTTCCCGTGCGGTGGTGGTCTTCCCCGCACCGAACGCACCGTTGATCCAGACGATCACGGTTCCCCCTCTTCTGTTGGCCCCCTGTGGCTTGCCCGCTCCACCCTGCCACGGAAACCAGCCCCAGTTGAGGGCGCACATGCGCCGGTACCGGCCACGCCGCCGGGCGGGGCCGGTACCGGACCGCGGACCGTCAGTCCGTCCGGACCGTCCCGTCACCGAGGTCGAAGCTGTCCTGGGCCACGACGTGGTCGAGGGTGCTCAGGGTGTCGCCCACGTTCACGTCCCCGATGTCCTCGGTGCCCGCGCCGTGCGAGGGGGTGATCGCCGCGACGACGAATCCGGTGGCCAGGGAGGCGATGGCGAGCATGCTGCGCTTCTTCATGCCCGACTCAACGGCTGAGGGCGGCGGGAGTCACGCGGGGTGAGGTCCGTCGCCGCGCTCGCCGGGCGGGATGCTCACCCGCGCGACCGCGCGGAGGTCACACGCCTGCCGCGGTCGCGTCGGCCCGGCCGACGAGCGCTGCCGCGGCCGCGCCGACCAGGCCGGCGTCCGTGCCCATCTGGGCCGGCACCACCTGCAGTCGGCGGGCGAAGGACAGGGTGGCGTAATCGGCCAGGGAGGCGCGCAGCGGGGCGAGGAGCACCTCGCCGGCCTTGCCCACTCCCCCGCCGACAACCGCGATGTCGACCTCCACGAGGCTTGCGGTGGCTGCGATGCCGGCGGCGAGCGCCTGGGCGGCCCGCGCGAAGGAGGCTCGGGCCACCGGGTCCCCGGCGCGGGCGGCGGCGGCCACCGCCGCGGCGGAGCCGTCTCCGTCGGGGCCCGGCCGCCAGCCGTCCTGCAGGGCGCGGCGGGCGATGTTGGGGCCGCTGGCGATGCGTTCGACGCAGCCGCGGCCGCCGCAGGGGCACGGGTCGCCGTCCAGGTCCACGCTGATGTGACCGATGTGGCCTGCGTTGCCGGTGGGGCCCGGATGGAGACGGCCGCCCAGGACCAGGCCGCCGCCCACTCCGGTGGAGACCACCATGCACAGCGCGTTGTCATGGCCGCGAGCAGCGCCCTGCCAGTGCTCCGCAGCGGTGATGGCCACGCCGTCGCCGATCAGTTCGACGGGCACTCCTCCGGTCACCGCGCGCACTCGCTCCACCAGCGGGAAGCCGCGCCATCCCGGTACGTTGACCGGGCTCACGGTGCCCGCGGAGGCGTCGACCGGGCCCGCGCTGCCGATGCCGAGCGCGTGCACGTGTCCCCACCGCGGTGAGGCGGTGAGCTCGACGAGGACCCGCTCGACGGCCCGCATGACGGTGTCGCCGTCCTGCTGGGCCGGCGTCGGCTGCTGCGCGCGCAGCAGGATCGTGCCGCGGCCGTCGACCAGCGCTCCGGCGATCTTGGTGCCGCCGATGTCGAGCGCAGCCACGAGGTCGGTGTGCATCGGTGTCGGATCTCCCCGTTCGAGCGTGAGTGGCGTGCGAAAGGGCGTCTCCCGGTTCGGCGGCGGAGGCCGGGGCAGGAGCGCGGGGGACAGTCTCTCCCGGTGTGACAACGTTGTCCAGGCTCTATGCTCGATGCCACACCGTTCCACCACCCGACCCGCACCACCACGCCCGGCGTCACCACCCGACCCGCACCACCACGCCCCGCGTCACCACCCGACCCGCACCACCACGCCCCGCGTCACCACCCGACCCGCACCGCCGCCCTCCCCGCACCGCCGCCGCACCCCTCTTCCGCCCTCCCCGCAGCGCCACCGCACCCTCCTCCGCCCTCCCCGTACCAGCCACACCACCGCCGCTCCCCGCGGACGACGACAGGACAGGACGCCGCATCGTGCCCGAGACCGCCCGCGCAGACCGCCGCCTCGCCGGGAGCCGCTACGGCAATCGCCCGACCATGAAGGACGTCGCGGCCCGTGCCGGGGTCGGCCTGAAGACGGTTTCCCGCGTCGTGAACGGCGAGCCCGGCGTCACCCCGGAGACCGAACGCCGGGTGCGGGAGGCCATCGAGGCCCTGGGTTTCCGCCGCAACGACAGCGCACGGGTACTGCGCAAGGGCCGCACCGCCAGCGTCGGACTGGTCCTGGAGGACCTGGCCGACCCCTTCTACGGCCCGCTCAGCCGCGCCGTGGAGGAGGTGGCGCGCTCCCACGGCGCGCTGCTGATCAACGGCTCCAGCGCCGAGGACCCCGACCGGGAGCAGGAACTGGCGCTGGCGCTGTGCGCGAGGCGGGTGGACGGGCTGGTCGTCATCCCGGCCGGGGACGACCACCGCTACCTGGAGCCGGAGATCAGGGCGGGTGTGGCGACCGTGTTCGTGGACCGCCCGGCCGGGCGGATCGACGCCGACGTGGTCCTGTCGGACAACCGCGGCGGCGCCCGGGACGGTGTGGCCCACCTGATCGCGCACGGGCACCGCAGGATCGGGTTCATCGGCGACATGCCCCGCATCCACACCGCGGCCGAGCGGCTGCGCGGGTACCGGGCGGCCATGGAGGACGCGGGCATATCGGTCCTGGAGTCCTGGATGTCGCTGGGCGCGACCGATCCCCAGCGGGTGCGGCGGGCTGCGGAGGAGATGCTGTCCGGGCCGTCGCCGGTGACCGCGGTCCTCACCGGCAACAACCGGGTGACGGTGACCGTGATCCGCGTTCTGGCCGAGCACTCGCGCCCGGTCGCGCTCGTCGGCTTCGACGACATCGAGCTCGCCGACCTGCTGGACCCCGGCGTCACCGTGGTCGCCCAGGACGCGGCCGAACTCGGCCGCACCGCCGCCGAGCGCCTCTTCCGCCAGCTCGACGGCAGGTCCGTCGCACCCGAGCGGATCGAGCTGCCGACCCGGCTGATCACCCGCGGCTCGGGCGAGCTGCCTCCGGCGGACTGAGCCGGCCGTGGACGACCGCAGTCGCCGGCGCCCCGCCTCGCGGACCCTGGAGGCGCTGGGCCTGGACGTGGCGCCGCGCGAGCAGCCGCTGGTCTATCCCGGCGCCTGGCCCGCGGACTCCGGTCTCCTGGACGGGGACCACCTGCTCCCGCTGGACGACTTCGCGTGCGGCGACCGGACGCCTGTGCTCGCCGCGGGGTCCAACGCCTGCCCGGCCCAGCTCCGGCACAAGATGGCCGAGCGCGGGCTCACCTCTCCCGTGCCGATGGTGCGCGCCCGGGTGACCGGCCTGGACGTCGGCGTCTCCGCGCACGTGAGCCGCATGGGGTACGTGCCCGCCTCCCCGATCTCCGCGGTCCGTGCGGTGCGGGAACTGTTCGTGCTGTGGCTGGACGCCGCGCAACTGGCCGTCGTCGACGCCGGCGAGGGCGTGCCGCTGCCGCAAGGCAACTACCACCGGGTGTGGCTCCCCGCACCGGACGTGCGGGTCGAGCCGGCTCGGGGCAGGCCGCTGCCGGGGGTGTTCGCGTACGTCTCCCGGCACGGCGTGCTGCACGACGGCGGTGGGACGCCGCGCGTCCTTCCCCGGCAGCGGCCGCTGCTCACCGAACTGCTGGCGGGCTCCGCACGGCTGCGGGAGCTGTTCGGCGCCACGCCGGAGGACTTCTGCGCGCGGGCCCGCGCCGACGCGGCGCGGTGCGCACGGGGCACGAGGCTGCTCGCCGAGGAGCGGTGGGTGACGGACTCCGGGCTGGAGCGGTACGTACGGGCCGACGAGGCGGGCGGCCGGGCCGGGCGTCCGGACGGCGCGGGACGGGCGCGTCCCGGGGCGGGGGCGCCGCCGACCGGGCGCTGAGCCCGCCACGGCCCCCGCGGGCGGCCGGCGCGCGGCGGGGTGCCGGTGGGTGGCGGCCGGTCAGCCGGCGGACGCCGTGAGGTCGCCGCGCCGCGGGGCCGCGAAGCCCTCCAGGGCGGACCGGCCCAGTCCGCTCGCGGCGGTCACCTCGGCGGCGTCCAGGGCGCCGCAGTCCAGGCCGCGCAGCAGGTAGCCGCTGAGCGCCTTGGCGGTCGCGGGCTCGTCCATCACGTCGCCGCCGGTCCGGTCGGCGTAGCGGGCGAGGCGTTCGGCGGCCTGGCGGAAGCCCTCGCGGTAGAAGGCGTAGACGGCGGCGTAGCGGGTGGGCAGGTGGCCCGGATGCATGTCCCAGCCCTGGTAGTAGGCGCGGGCCAGGGCGCGGCGGGTGAGGCCGTAGTGGAGGCGCCAGGCGTCGTGGACCCGCGCGGTGGGGCCGACCGGCAGGACGTTGGTGGAGCCGTCCGACACGCGTACGCCGGTGCCCGCGGCGGCCACCTGCATGACCGCCTTGGCGTGGTCGGCGGCCGGGTGGTCACTGGCCTGGTAGGCGGCGGAGACGCCGAGGCAGGCGCTGTAGTCGAAGGTCCCGTAGTGCAGTCCGGTGGCTCGGCCCTCGGCGGCCTGGATCATGCGGGCGACGGTGGCGGTGCCGTCGGCGGCGAGGATGGACTGGCTGGTCTCGATCTGGATCTCGAAGCCGATGCGGCCGGAGGGGATGCCGCGGGCCTTCTCGAAGGCCTCCAGGAGGCGGACCATCGCGGTGACCTGTTCCGGGTAGGTCACCTTGGGCAGGGTCAGGACCAGGCCGTCGGGCAGGCCGCCGTGCTCCAGCAGGCCGGTGAGGAAGATGTCGAGGGTGCGGATGCCGCGGTCGCGGACGGGGGCCTCCATGCACTTCATCCGGATGCCCGTGTAGGGGGCTGCCGTGCCTTGGGCGTGGGCCTCGGAGATCAGGCGGGCGGCGCGGGCGGCCGCGGCGTCCTCCTCGGCGTCGGGGCGAGGGCCGTAGCCGTCCTCGAAGTCGACGCGCAGGTCCTCGACGGGCTCGTGGTGCAGTTTGGCGCGGACCCGGGCGTACACCGGTTCGGCGAGTTCGTCCGGCAGGCCCAGCACGGCGGCGAGGGACGACGCGTCCGGGGCGTGCTGGTCGAGGGCGGCGAGGGCCCGGTCGCCCCAGTCGCGGAGCGTGCCGGCGTCGAAGGCGTCGCCGGGGACGTAGACGGTGTGGACGGGCTGGCGGGTGCCGGGGTCTCCGGGGTAGCGGCGCTCCAGTTCGGCGTCGACCGGGGCGAGGGAGGCGCTGATCTCCTCACTGACGGCGCCCGCGAGACTCGTCGCCACCTTCTCCTGCTGGCCCTGACCCATCCCACACCCTCCATTTTCCGCTATACGGAATCAACAATCCGTAGAATGAAGTTATCGGTGCTTCTTCTCGCAGGTCAACACCCCGTCCACGGTGCGGCCCCCGCCGCGCCCGGACAAACCGGGCCCCCGCCGCGCCGGGACAGACCGAGGCCCCCGCGGCCCGAGGGGGCGCCGCTGGAGGGTTCCAACAGCGCCCCCGGGGATCGCGGGGGCCTCGGCCGGTCCGGGAGGATCAGCCCTTGCGGGTCTTGATCTCCTCGGTGAGCTGCGGGACGACGTCGAACAGGTCGCCGACGACGCCGTAGTCGACCAGCTCGAAGATCGGGGCCTCGGGGTCCTTGTTGACCGCCACGATGGTCTTCGAGGTCTGCATACCGGCGCGGTGCTGGATCGCGCCGGAGATGCCGTTGGCGATGTACAGCTGGGGCGACACGCTCTTGCCGGTCTGACCGACCTGGTTGGTGTGCGGGTACCAGCCCGCGTCCACCGCGGCGCGCGAGGCGCCCACGGCCGCACCGAGGGAGTCGGCGAGCGCCTCGATGATCGGGAAGTTCTCCGCGCCGTTCACCCCGCGGCCGCCGGAGACCACGATCGCGGCCTCGGTCAGCTCAGGACGGCCCGTCGACTCACGCGGCGTACGACCGGTGACCTTGGTGCCGGTCGCCTGGTCGGAGAAGGACACCGACAGCGCCTCCACCGCACCGGCGGCCGGCGCCGCCTCGACGGCCGCGCTGTTCGGCTTGACCGTGATCACCGGGGTGCCCCTGGAGACGCGGGACTTGGTGGTGTAGGAGGCGGCGAACACCGACTGGGTGGCCACCGGGCCCTGCTCGGAGGCCTCCAGGTCGACGGCGTCGGTGATGATGCCGGAGCCGATGCGCAGCGCCAGGCGGGCGGCGATCTCCTTGCCCTCAGCGGAGGAGGGGACCAGGACCGCGGCCGGGGACACGGCCGCGTGGGCGGCCTGGAGCGCGTCGACCTTCGGTACGACGAGGTAGTCGGCGTACTCGGCGGCCTCGTGGGTGAGGACCTTCACCGCGCCGTGCTCGGCGAGGGTGGCGGCGGTGTCACCGGCACCGTTGCCCAGCGCGACCGCGACCGGCTCGCCGAGGCGGCGGGCCAGGGTCAGCAGCTCCAGGGTGGGCTTGCGGACGTCGCCGTCCACGTGGTCGACGTAGACGAGAACTTCAGCCATGGGAATGCTCTCCTGCTTGCGAAAGATGAGGGGCGGTCAGCGACGGCGCGCTCAGATGAACTTCTGGCTCGCGAGGAACTCGGCGAGCTGCTTGCCGCCCTCGCCCTCGTCCTTGACGATCGTGCCCGCGCTGCGGGCCGGACGCTCGGTCGCGGCGTCGACCGCGGTCCAGGCGTTCTCCAGGCCGACCTCGTCGGCCTCGACGTCCAGGTCCGACAGGTCCCAGGACTCCACCGGCTTCTTCTTGGCCGCCATGATGCCCTTGAAGGACGGGTAGCGGGCTTCGCCCGACTGGTCGGTGACCGACACGACGGCCGGCAGGGAGGCCTCCACCTGCTCGGTCGCGGCGTCGCCGTCGCGGCGGCCCCTGACGACGGCGCCCTCGACCGCGACCTCGGACAGCAGGGTGACCTGCGGGACGCCCAGGCGCTCCGCGAGCAGCGCCGGCACGACGCCCATGGTGCCGTCGGTGGAGGCCATGCCGGAGACCACCAGGTCGAAACCGGCCTTCTCGATCGCCTTGGCCAGCACCAGCGAGGTGCCCAGGGCGTCGGTGCCGTGCAGGTCGTCGTCCTCGACGTGGATCGCCTTGTCGGCACCCATCGACAGCGCCTTGCGCAGGGCGTCCTTGGCGTCCTCCGGGCCCACCGTCAGGACGGTGACCTCGACGTCGTCGTCGGAGTTCTCCGAGATCTGCAGGGCCTGCTCGACGGCGTACTCGTCCAACTCGGAGAGCAGACCGTCCACGTCGTCCCGGTCGACGGTCAGGTCATCGGCGAAGTGCCGGTCGCCAGTGGCGTCGGGCACGTACTTCACGGTGACAACGATCCTCAAGCTCACGCCGGCTCTCCTACTGCATCGTCATTTCTCGACTGCCTGCTTCCAGGCAGCATAGGCGCCTGAAGCGGCCGATTCCGGTCCGGGGCGACCCGCGCTCCGACCGAAATATTACTCGCCAGTACACCCATCTCGTGCCCGCTAAGCAAGCGCTTTGAACTGTGACCTGTGCAACGCAGCGTAACCGGAACCGGACCGGCCCGCAGGACGAAGGGCCCGTGATCAATCACGCAGCGCGGTGAAGCGGCCCTGGTGGTAGAGGAGCGGGCGGCCGGGACCCGCGGAGTCGCCGACGGCGATCTCGGCGAGCACGATCCGGTGGTCGCCGGCGGGCACCCTCCCGACGATCCGGCAGACCAGCCAGGCCGGCACGCCGTCCAGCAGCGGCACGCCGTGCGGCCCCTCCTGCCAGGCGGTGGGGGCGCCGAAGCGGTCGGCGCCGCTGCGGGCGAAGGTCTCGGCGAGCTCACGCTGGTGCTCGCCGAGTATGTGGACGCCGACGTACTCCGCCTGTGAGACCGTTGGCCAGCTCGACCCGCCGGTGCCGATACCGAACGACACCAGAGGAGGATCGGCCGAGACGGAGGTGAGGGAGGTGGCCGTGAAGCCGACCGGGTCCGCGGCGCCCCCCGCGGTGATGACGGCGACGCCCGCGGCATGGCGCCGGAAGACGGAGCGCAGGAGTTCGGGAGAGGCGAGTCGGCGGGCGGCGAGGTCGGACGTGGCCGTCACGGAGGTGTCCTTCGGGCAGGAGGGGCGAGCGGACGAGTGGTTTCTCAACAACCCGGACAGCACGCGCTCGCGGTGCGCGCGAGGTCGATGTGGACCCGCTCGTGGAGAAGGAGTTCCGGAGGCACGAGGCCAGGCTGACGATGATTGACGTGCACAGTCAAGCAGGTTCCGCGATGTGGGAGATGGGTCACCCGGAGCGGTCGGTGGTTCGTCCGGCCTCCACCGCCTCCCCGAGGGCCGCGATCACGTCCGCCTTGCGCGGCTGCCCGGTGGCCCGCCGCACGATCCGTCCGGCGGCGTCCAGCACCAGCACGGTCGGGGTCTCACGGACACCGAGCGCACGGACCAGTTCCAGCCGCGCCTCGGCGTCGATCTCGACATGGACCACGCCGGGCACCATGCCGGCCACCTCGCCCAGAACCCGCCGGGTGGCCCGGCAGGGTGCGCAGAAGGCACTGGAGAACTGGACGAGGGTGGCCCGCCGGCCCAGTTCCCCACCCAGTGCGGCCGCCCGGAGCCGCTGTCCCTCGTCGCGCCCGTCCACCCGCGCACCTCCGCTCCGCCGCGCACCCGCCGCCTCTTCGCCCCGCGCTGCCGCCCGCACGGGCGGGCCGGCGACGCGGCCGCCTTCCGGTCACATCCCTACCAGCGTTCCCCGCCGTGCGGGGATTCCCCGAGGTCAGGCCGCAGAGCGGACACCCGTCCGGGCACCGGGAGACCACCTCCGAAGACCCGCGAAGAGCAGACGGAACGCAACCCCGAGGCGGGTCCGGGACCGTACGTGACGAGAATCTCGCCGTTCACCGGCACCAGGACTGGCTACCCGGTCGTTCATGGGGCACGATCTGCGACAAGTCGTCAACCTACGGCTGCGTAACTTTCCCGCCGGGAGCTTCCCGTCCCTGGCCGGGAGTCCCTGACAGAGAAAAAGGAAGGGGCCGCCCCGCCCATGGCCGAACTCGTCTACCGTCCCGTCATCGGTTTCGCCCGGACCCTGTTCAAGGTGTGGGACCTCAAGATCGACTGCAGGGGTTCGGAGAACATCCCGCGCTCGGGCGGCGCCGTGCTGGTGAGCAACCACATCAGCTACCTGGACTTCGTCTTCGACGGTCTCGCAGCCCTCCCGCAGAAGCGCCTGGTGCGCTTCATGGCGAAGGAGTCCGTCTTCCGGCACCGGATCTCCGGGCCGCTGATGCGCGGGATGAAGCACATCCCGGTGGATCGCACACAGGGCGACGCGGCCTACTCCCACGCCCTGGACTCGCTGCGTTCCGGTGAGGTGGTCGGGGTCTTCCCGGAGGCCACCATCTCGCAGTCCTTCACGCTGAAGAGCTTCAAGTCCGGTGCGGCCCGACTCGCCCAGGAAGCGGGCGTTCCGCTCATCCCGATGGCCGTGTGGGGCACCCAGCGGCTGTGGACCAAGGGCCGTCCGCGGAACTTCCGGCGCAGCCACATCCCGATCACCATCCGGGTCGGCGAGGCGGTGGAGGCGCCGCGGGACCAGTACGCGGGTGCCATCACCCGACGGCTGCGGGAGCGCGTGCAGGAGTTGCTGGAGGCCGCCCAGCGGGCGTACCCCGTCCGCCCCAAGGGCCCGGACGACACCTGGTGGATGCCGGCCCATCTCGGCGGCTCGGCTCCGACACCGGAGCAGGTACGGGCCTCCGAGACGCGCTGACCGGAGACCCGCGCCCGGCATCCGGAGTCCGGCGTCCGACCGGAGACCCGCGCCGGGCCTCCGGCGACCGACCCGCGCCGGGCCGCCGGCGACCGACCGGCGCCGCGCACCGGTACCGCATCGCCGGTACCGGCGCGCGGCGGTACCGGCGAGGCGCCGCGCGCCGGTACCGCACGGCGGACCGTTCGCCGGCGGAACCGTCCCGGTGCCGCCGCGGGTGCCCCCGGGCGGCCGGCAGGGCGGCAGGGGATGCAGGCGGTGCGGCAGCGCCGGTCGGGCAGCCGCGAGGCCGGCCGCGCCCGGCCGGGCAGCCGCATGCCGGGACCCGGGCCCCGAGCGTCACGACTGCTCGGGTGCCCGGGTCGCGGCACTCGCGGCGGAATCCGGCCCCGCGGCGGGGCGTCAGCGCGCCATCTCCTCCTTGAGGGCGGCCACGAACGCGTCCACGTCGTCCTCCGTGGTGTCGAAGGCGCACATCCAGCGGACCACGCCCTCGGTCTCGTCCCAGAAATAGAAGCGGAAGCGCTTCTGCAGGCGCTCACTCACCTCGTGCGGCAGCCTGGCGAAGACGCCGTTGGCCTGCACCGGGTAGAGGATCTCCACCCCGTGCACGGCCCGCACGCCCTCGGCGAGTCGCTGCGCCATCTCGTTGGCGTGCCGGGCGTTGCGCAGCCACAGGTCCTTGGCCAGCAGTGCCTCGAGCTGCACGGACACGAAGCGCATCTTCGAGGCGAGCTGCATGGACAGCTTGCGCAGGTGCCGCATGTGCTTCACCGCGTCCTGGTCGAGGACGACGACGGCCTCCCCGAACAGGGCGCCGTTCTTCGTCCCGCCCAGGGACAGGAGGTCGACGCCGACCGCGTTGGTGAACGTCCGCATGGGGACGTCCAGGGAGGCGGCCGCGTTGGCTATCCGGGAGCCGTCCAGATGCACCCGCATGCCGTGGGAGTGCGCGTGCTCGCAGATCGCGCGGATCTCCTCGGGCGTGTAGAGGGTGCCCAGTTCGGTGCTCTGCGTGATCGAGACGACCTGCGGCATCGCCCGGTGCTCGTCGTCCCAGCCGTACGCCTGCCGGTCGATCAGCTCGGGCGTGAGCTTGCCGTCGGGCGTCGGCACGGTCAGCAGTTTCAGGCCGCCCATGCGCTCGGGCGCGCCGCCCTCGTCGACGTTGATGTGGGCGCTCTCCGCACAGATCACCGCGCCCCAGCGGTCGGTGACCGCCTGGAGCGCGACGACGTTGGCTCCGGTGCCGTTGAAGACCGGGAAGGCCTCCGCGGTGGGACCGAAGTGGCTGCGGATGATCTGCTGGAGGTGCTCGGTGTACTGGTCCTCACCGTAGGCGACCTGGTGGCCTCCGTTGGCGAGGGCCAGGGCGGCCATCACCTCCGGATGGGCCCCGGCGTAGTTGTCGCTGGCGAAACCGCGGACCTCCGTGTCGTGATGGCGACGCGCGTCGGTCCTGGGGGGGTTCACGGCCTCTCGGTGAGCCACAGGCGCTGTCCGTTCACTTCCGCGGCGGGCTTGTCCCAGACGCCGATGATCGCCTCGGCGAGGTCCTTGACGTCCGTGAAGCCCGCGAACTTCGCGTTGGGCCGGTCGGCGCGCATCGCCTCGTGCACCAACGCCTTCACCACCAGGATGGCAGCCGCCGAGGTCGGGCCCTCGGCGCCCTCGGACTTGCCGGCCTTGCGGAAGTAGTCGGCCATGGCGAGCGTCCACGCCTCGGCCGCGGCCTTGGCCGCGGCGTACGCGGCGTTGCCCGCGGTGGGCTTGCTGGCTCCGGCGGCGCTGATCAGGAGGTACCGGCCGCGCCGGCTGCGCTGCAGCGGCTCGGAGAACGCCAGGGAGGTGTTCTGCACGGTGCGGATCAGCAGCAGCTCCAGGAAGTCCCAGTCGTCCAGGCTGGTCTTGATGAAGGTCTCGCTGCCGCGCCAGCCGCCCACCAGGTGGATCAGGCCGTCGACGCGGCCGAACTCCTTCTCGGTGCGGACCGCCCAGTCGCGGGTGGCCTCCAGGTCGAGCAGGTCGACGGTCTCGCCGGTGACGGTCGCGCCGCCGGACGCGTAGCGTGCCGCGTCCACGGCCTCGGCGAGCCGTTCCGGGTCGTTGTCGGCGCCGACGACGGTGGCGCCCGCCTCGGCGAGTCGGAGCAGCGCCGCCCGACCGGCCGGTCCGCCCGCGCCGGCCACCGCGATCACCGCACCGCTGAGAGCCCCGTTCCCCATGTTCCTCGCCTCCTGAGCAGTGTTCTCGGCACGCCCGCCGCTCACGCGGCGACCCGCTCGCCGCTGTCCGCGGTGATGCCCCGGGTGGAGGCGATCACCTTCTTCAGTTTCTTGGACAGCGCCTCATAGAACATGCTCAGGGGAAACTCGTCCGGAAGCACCTCGTCGACGAGCTTGCGCGGCGGCAGGCTCAGGTCCAGGGCGTCCGGTCCCTTGGCCCAGGTGGAGCCCGGGTGCGGGGAGAGGTAGGTGGAGACCAGTTCGTAGCCGGCGAACCAGTGCACGAGCTTGGGCCGGTCGATGCCGTCGCGGTAGAGGGTCTCTATCTCGGCGCAGAGCCGGTTGGTGACCTGCGGGGCGCGCTCCCAGTCGATGGACAGCTTGTTGTCCGTCCAGCGCACCACGTCGTGCTTGTGCAGGTAGGCGAAGAGGAGCTGGCCGCCCAGGCCGTCGTAGTTGCGCACCCGCTCGCCGGTGACGGGGAAGCGGAACATGCGGTCGAACAGGACCGCGTACTGCACGTCGCGGGCCTGGGGAACGCCGTCGGCCTCGAGCTGGACGGCCTCCCGGAAGGCGGTCAGGTCGCAGCGCAGCTCCTCCAGGCCGTACATCCAGAACGGCTGCCGCTGCTTGATCATGAAGGGGTCGAAGGGCAGGTCGCCGTGGCTGTGGGTGCGGTCGTGGACCATGTCCCACAGCACGAAGGCCTCTTCGCACCGCTTCTGGTCGTGGACCATCGCCGCGATGTCCTCGGGCAGTTCGAGGCCGAGGATGTCGACGGCGGCGTCGGTGACGCGGCGGAAGCGGGCGGCCTCGCGGTCGCAGAAGATTCCGCCCCAGCTGAAGCGCTCCGGGGCCTCGCGCACGGCGATGGTCTCGGGGAAGAGCACGGCCGAGTTGGTGTCGTAGCCCGCGGTGAAGTCCTCGAAGGTGATGCCGCAGAACAGCGGGTTGTCGTAGCGGGTGCGCTCCAGTTCGGCCAGCCAGTCCGGCCAGACCATGCGCAGCACGACCGCCTCGAGGTTGCGGTCGGGGTTGCCGTTCTGCGTGTACATCGGGAAGACCACCAGGTGCTGGAGGCCGTCCGCGCGCTCGGCGGCGGGCTGGAAGGCCAGCAGCGAGTCCAGGAAGTCGGGTACCTCGAACCCGCCCTCGGCCCACCGGCGCAGGTCCTTGACCAGGGCCTCGTGGTACCGGACGTCGTGCGGGAGGAGCGGTGCGAGCTCCTGCACCGCCTCGATCACGAGGCCGACGACGCGCTCCGCCTCGGCGGGCTCCGGCGCACCCTCGGCCTCGAAGTCGATCGAGCCGTCCTTCGACTGCCAGGGTCGGATGCTCTCCACGGCATCCTTGAGCCGGGGCCAGGCAGGATGCTCCACCACCCTACTCACCGGAGGAAACCGCCCCTCCGAACCCGTCTGCACAAGAATTTCCGTCATGTCCCATCCTCCACAGGAGAACCTCGCGTAGGACCACCGTAGGCGTAGGTGGTTTCTCCCAGCAAGTGGGCCCCCGGGAAATTCTCCTGCCGGTACTGGCCATCACCGCATTTTTTCCTGCGCTCCTGCGTTGGAGCGGTTCCGTCCGGACGCGCGCGTTCGGTCGGGTGCAGCGGGCGGCAGGACGGCTAGGCTGCGGGCACCGCCGCGTGGGATCTCCCACCGCCGCCGTCGACGGAAGCAGGTGAAGCCTTGAACTTCCTCACCATCGGTCACCGCGGAGTCATGGGCGTCGAGCCCGAGAACACCCTCAGGTCCTTCGTCGCCGCCGAGCAGGCCGGGCTGGACATGATCGAACTCGATCTGCACCTGAGCAAGGACGGCGCCCTCGTCGTCATGCACGACGCCGCAGTGGACCGGACGACGGACGGGGCCGGACCGATCGCCGAGAAGACCGTCGCCGAGCTGCGGGCGCTCGACGCGGGCCTCGGGGAGCGGGTGCCCCTCTTCGAGGAGGTGCTGGACGCGGTGTCGGCACCGCTGCAGGCCGAGATCAAGGATGTGCGGGCGGCGCGGAAGCTTGCCGGGCTGATCCGCGAGCGGGACCTCGTGGGGCGGGTGGAGGTGCTGTCCTTCCACGACGAGGCGGTCGCCGAGGTCGCCCGGCTGGTGCCGGGGGCCCGCACCGCGCTCGTCGCCGAGCACTACGGGCCGGAAGTGGTGGACCGGGCGGTCGCGGTGAGGGCCGGGGCCGTCTGCCTGGACATCCAGCGGGTCACCCTGGAGGTCGTCCAGCGGGCACGCAGGTCGGGGCTGCGGGTCCTCGCCTGGGTGGTGAACACCCAGCAGCACCTGCGGCTGGTGCGCGCCCTGGAACTGGACGGGGCCACCACCGACTACCCGGACATCAAGCGCACCGGCCGCTTCACCGCCTGAGCGTCACCCCAGCGGCTTGACCAGCAGCTCGAACTCCAGGTCCGGCCGCTGCGGGATCCCGAAGCGCTCGTCGCCGTACGGGAACGGGCTCGTCCTCCCCGTACGGCGGTAGCCGCGCCGCTCGTACCAGGCGATGAGGTCCTCGCGCACCGAGATCACGGTCATGTGCATCTCCGTCGCCCCCCACCACTGCCGCACCCGGCGCTCCGCCTCCGCGATGATCAACTTGCCCAGGCCCGCGCCCTGGAGCGCCGGCCGCACCGCGAACATCCCGAAGTAGGCGTGCTCACCGCGGTGCTCGAGCTGGCAGCAGGCGATGACGACGCCGTCGCGCTCGACGGTCAGCAGGCGACCGTCCGGCGACTTGATCACCTGCCGAACGCCCTCGGGGTCGGTGCGCTGCCCCTCGAGTATGTCCGCCTCGGTGGTCCATCCGGCCCGGCTGTCGTCCCCGCGGTAGGCGGACTCGATCAGCCCGACCAGCGTGTCCACATCGGCTTCGACGGCGTCACGGAAGTTCAGTCCGCTGGCGGTGGATTCCATGGGGTGCGTCTCCGTTCCTCGGGCGCGGCGTTTTTGCCCGATGGAGGGTAACTGTGCCATTAGGCTCCGGATGCATGGTGCACGTACTGAGCAGCCGGACGCTTCTGCGCCCCTCGGACCCCGAGCGGTCCCGGGCCTTCTACGGCGAGCGGTTGGGGCTGGCCGTCTACCGGGAGTTCGGTACCGGGCCGGAGCGCGGCACGGTGTACTTCCTGGGCGGCGGCTTCCTGGAGGTCTCCGGGCGCTCCGAGGACCCTCCGTCGCCGCACCTGCGGCTGTGGCTTCAGGTCGAGGACGCGGACGCGGCGCACGAGGAACTGCGGTCCAAGGGCGTCGACATCGTGCGCCCGCCGGTGCGGGAGCCCTGGGGGCTGGTGGAGATGTGGATCGCCGACCCGGACGGCACGCCCATCGTGCTGGTCGAGGTCCCGGCGGACCATCCGCTGCGGCACCGGCCGGGGATCTGAGGCCGCGGCGGCCGCGGCGGACGCCGGCCTGCCGCCGCACCTGCGGTGGGCGGGTCGCGCCCGGCCGTGCTGCGGGCCGGGTCACCCCCGAAGCGCCGCCGGGCGGCCTTCCAGGCGTCCCAGCAGCTCGCTCAGCAAGGAGGCGAGTTGGTCCTGCCGTCCGCCGTCGAGGACGGACAGTACGGCGGTCTCGTAGGCCAGTTGCTCGGGCAGGATGACGTCGACGAGGTCGCGCCCGGCGTCGGTGAGGCGGAGGTGGGCGACCCGGCGGTCGCGGGTGTCCCCGCGGCGCTCCACCAGGCCGCGTTCGGTGAGTTGCTTGAGCCGCTTGGTGACGGCGGCGCCCGAGGAGAAGGTCTCGCGGACCAGCTCGCCGGGGGTGAGCTCGTGGCCCGTCCGGCGCAGGGCGCCGAGCAGGTCGAACTCGGAGCGGCTGAGTCCCGCGCGGCGCAGCGGGGCGTCCTCGGCCTGCTGGAGCAGGGCGGCGCAGCGGTTGACGCGCCCGATGATCTCCATGGGGTCGGTGTCCAGGTCGGGACGGACCGCCCGCCACTGCCGTACGACGGCGGCGACGGTGTCGCCGCCCGCGTCGTCCTGGCCCGCGGGGTACCCCGTGTTCGCCGTCATGGCCGTGCGTCCTCCGTTCGCGGGTCCTTCTCGGGAGCCGGGACGAGTCCCTGGCGCCGTAGCGTAGCGGCGAGCGTACGGTGCGCGGACTCCTCGGCGCGCACGACGCGCTCCCGCGGCAGCCCGCACTGCCACCACTCGCCGCCGGCGCGTCGGCCGCGGCGCACAGGCCGGCCTGGACGGCGGCCACCGCGGCGGCGCGGGTCCGCTCCCGACCGTCCACCGGTCCCGGGACGGCGGCATGGGCGGCGGCATGCGCGGCGGCCGCGCTCAGGGCCCGGGCGACGGCGCGGCGCTCGGGGCCGTGCGGGCGGAGCAGCCCGGGCGCCATCCCGACCAGCCAGGCCCACGCGCCCGCGGCGGCGGCCGGCGCGAGATGGGCGGGGACCCGGTCGAGGCGCTGCGGCAGGAACAGGGCCGCGGAGGCGACGAAGGTGAGCACCACGTTGCCGGGCGGGCCGACGCGGGTGGCGTCGCAGAGCGTCTTCTGCGGGGCGGCCAGGAGGGCGCCGAGGGAGACCAGGAGGACCGGGTCGACGGTGAGGGAGGCCGCGGTCGGCGCGGCGGCGAGGCCGCCGGTCATGCCGAGGATCACCCGGGCCAGGGCGCGGGCCCGGGCGGCGTACGGCCGGTCGTGGGCGTACAGGGCGCACAGCGACCCGGCCATCGCGTACATCGCCAGGCGTGGCCTGCGTCACTTCGGTCCGCGGGCCGAGCCGCGCGGGCCCGGCCGCTCATAGGGTGAGGCGCATGATGGTCCCCGCGGTCCTGCTGCTGCTCGCCGCCGTGACCGCCGTCGCGGCTCCCCGGCTGCTCGCCCGGGCCGACTGGCCGGACCGTGAGCCCGTGGTCGCCCTGTGGGTGTGGCAGTGCGTGGTGGCGGCCGTGCTGCTGTGCTGCGCGCTGTCGATGACGCTCAGCGCGGCGGGGGCCTGGCAGGCCCTGCGGGGACACCTGTTCGCGCCGGCGCCGCGCGGCGTCGTGGACGCCTACGCCCTCGGCGCGGCGGGCCCCTGGGCCGCGGCCACCGCCGTCGCGCTCGCCCTCGGCGCGGCATGGAGCGCTGCGATGCTGGTCCGCGAGGTCGCCCGGGCGCGGGCGAGGCGCCGGCTGCGGCGTGCGGAACTCCTCGTGCGGGCCCCGCTGCTGCCCGGCGAGCACGCCGGAGGGGGACGGCTCGTCGTCCTGGAGGGGGAACGGCCGGACGCGTGGTGGCTTCCCGGTGCGCCACCCCGGCTGGTCGTCACCACGGCCGCCCTGCGCCGTCTCGAAGGGCGCCGACTGGACGCCGTGCTCGCTCACGAGCAGGGCCACGCGCGCGCCCGCCACGACTGGCTGCTGCACTGCTCGTCCGCGCTGGCGAGCGGATTCCCGCAGGTTCCGGTGTTCGCGGCGTTCCGCGACGAGATGCACCGCCTGGTCGAACTGGCCGCCGACGACACGGCCTCGCGCCGCCACGGCCGGCTCACCACCGCCCTGGCCCTGGTCGAACTGAACGAGGACCGGGGCGTGTTCGGCCCGCTCCCCGCCCATCAGGCCGAGGTGCCGCGGCGCGTGCACCGGCTGCTCGCCCCGCGGGACCGGCTGAGCACCGCCCGCAGGCTGCGGCTGACGGCGGCCGCCGCGCTCGTCCCGGTCGTCCCGCTGCTGGTGGCGTTCGTGCCGGGGCTCCGGGCACTCGGCAGCTGACCGGCGGAACCCCTCCGGCCTCGCGGCACCCCCGGCCTCCGCACACCCGCAGCCGTCCCCTGCGCCTCGGCCGCTTCCGCTCCACCGCTGCCGCCGCCCCTCCGCGGCGCCCGCCGCGCCCCGGAAGCCATCGGCCAACCCGCCCCGGCACTCCCCCCGCGGGCGGCACCCGCGCGCCGCCACCGACACCGCAGCAGCGCCCTGTTCCGCACACCTCCGACCGCAGTCGCCCTCGACGCCCCGCCCCGACCCGACCCGGCCCGACCCGACCCGACCCGCCCCGCCCCGGCGCCGGACTCGCACCGGATCCCCTCGCTCCTCCGGCCCTCCGCACCGGGCACCCTCGCTCCTCCGCCCGTCCGCCCCGCCGGCCCCGGTACCGGACGCGACGAGGACGCCCGGGCAGAACGCCGGACCTGACCGGACCGGGAGGCGTAGAGTCCGGCGACATGGCTGCCGTGCTGTTCGACTTCTCCGGAACGCTGTTCCGTATCGAGTCCGCCCAGGTCTGGCTGCGGGCGGTGCTGACCGACGCCGGGATCTCACTCCCCGAGGAGGATTCGGCCGCGTTCGCCCGGGCCCTCGAGGTGGCCGGGGCGCTGCCCGGCGGGTCCGCCCCGGCTCTCGTCCCGCCGCACCTGGCCTCGACATGGCGGACCAGGGACCGCAGTTCCGCTCTGCACCGCGCCGCGTACACCGGGCTCTCCCGGCAGGTGGCGCTGCCCGAGCCGGGCCTCCACGACGCGCTGTACGACCGGCACATGACACCGGACGCCTGGACCCCGTACCCCGACGCCGCCGAGGTGCTGCGCACCCTGC
This sequence comes from Streptomyces sp. MS06, assembly GCF_047200655.1. Taxonomy (NCBI): domain Bacteria; kingdom Bacillati; phylum Actinomycetota; class Actinomycetes; order Kitasatosporales; family Streptomycetaceae; genus Streptomyces; species Streptomyces sp. MS06. Next base: position 10,048 of record NZ_JBJZOJ010000020.1, on the reverse strand, counting down.
ACGCCCGCGGGGTGGGGGTCGGCGTGGTGAGCAACATCGGCTGGGACCTGCGTCCGGTGTTCCGGGAGCACGCGCTCGACGCCTATGTCGACACCTACGTGCTGTCCTTCGAGCACGGCGTCCAGAAACCCGATCCGCACCTGTTCGAGGTGGCCTGCCGCGCGCTCGGCGCCGACCCGCGCGAGGTGCTGATGGTGGGCGACGACCGGCGGGCGGACGGCGGCGCGGCGGCCCTGGGCTGCAATGTGCACTTCGTGGACCACCTCCCCGTCGCCGCACGCCCGGACGGACTTCGGCCGGTCCTGGAGATGGCGGGAACGGCCGGCAACGGGTTCGCCCGCGACTACTCCAGCAGTATTCAGGACTTCGGAAGGTAGGGCCGCGGTCGACCAGGGCCCGCCCGCGGGCGGAGGCGTAGGCGGCGTCGTTCCGCTCCTCCGTGGGGTTTCGACTGTTCAGGGCTCTGCACAGTTTTCGTGCTGGGCAGCCTCGGTGAGCGAGGGGCGGGGTGCTCCCGCGAGGGGGTGGCGATGCCGTTCCGAAGTACGCGTCGGAAGGCTGGTGCTCTGGCACCGCAGGTGGAGGGCTATCGGGCATGGCTGGCGGAGCGCGGGTACACAACCCAGACCGCCAGGAACATGCTCAAGGATCTGGGGCAGGTCGGCCTGTGGCTTTCGCGGCAGGGCCTCGATGCTGCCGATCTGGACGAAGAGCGGCTGACGCAGCACCTTGCCGACCTGCGGAAGTCGGGTCGTCGCCGGGAGGCCGGGCCGCGTGGCATGGTCCCGCTGCTGACGTTCCTGCGTGAGGCCGGGGTGGTGCCTGCGCCGCAGGTGCCACCGTCGCCGGCGGAGGTGCTGCTGGACTGGAACGACCTGAACGCGGACGTGATCTCCGCCTTCCTCAACCACCTGGAAGACGAGCACGGCAACAGCACCCGAACCCGCAACGTCCGCCTGACCGCGATCCGGTCCCTGTTCTCCTACGCCGCCCTCCAGCACCCCGAACACGCCCTGATGCGCCGTCCGGTTCTCCACCGACGCCTACGTCCACGCCGACATGACCATCAAGGAGAAGGCACTCGCCCTCACCGCACCGGTCACCGCCCGCCCCGGCCGCTACCAACCCAGCGACAAGGTCCTCGCCTTCCTCGACCGCCTGTGAGGCCCGTGATCGGAGCGACTGGGAGTTGAAGGGCTACCGGCCCGAAGACGGTCAGTCCTCCCACGGCCACAGACTGAAGCGCCACCACGGACCGCGCGGTGAGACGGTGTGTCTCAGGGCAGGGTGATCGAGAATTGTGCTGTCGAGGCGCCCAACGATGCGGGCGAGTTCGCGCGCGGACTTCGGAGGCAAAGCATGCATGGCCACGTCCAGGAGGTCCCGCCACTCGCTTGGCTCCGGTGGGCAGCAGGACGGTTCGCCACAGCCGGTGCGAACGACGGGTGAACGTCGTCGCGGGGTATGCGCCAGCACACTCCAGGCAACCAGGGCTTTGCCCAGGTCACCGGGCTGCAAGCGAGTTCGCTCCAAACGGATGATCTCGGCCTGCGCCGAGCCTGAAACCTGACCGATCTTCGAATATCGCCCACGCTCAACCGGGAACCTACGGTTCTCGGAGCGCAGGTCCGAAGGACGCCTACGCGGCATGGTCCTTTCGCTGGAATGTCATGGCGCCAGTGTGTCAGAAGCAAAGTAGTCATTCAGCTGCGGGCCGCCAGAACCTCGCACTCATCCTCGACTATGCCGAGTCGAGCAGCCGTCACCCCTGACTGCAGCCAGCCACGCGGACACCTCGCTCCGCATAGTTGCAGTCTCGGCATAGGTCGATGATCAGCACGCCGTCGGCCTCGCCGAGCTCGCCGGCGACGTATTCCTGCAGGTCGTCGCTGATGGCGGGAGTGCAGCGAGAAGGGAAGCAAGGGCGGCCGACCCGTCGGCCACGACACCGATCTCCACAAGGGGACGAACACCGTCGAGCGCCTGATCAACAAGCCCAAGGACTGGCGAGGCATCGTCACCCGGTACGACAAGACCCCCCGGCAGCTACCTCGCGGGCCTCGACGGGTGCGCATCGACCGGGGACCCAGGCCGTAGCCTCAGGCCACCATCAGGGGAGAAGAGGTCCGTCTCGGACGATCCCCCGCGTCGCCCGAGACGGACGGCATTGGGCCGCCTGCCTGCAGCGCATGGCGCCTGACCTGCGTACATTCCCTGCCGCTTCCGGATTCCCTCGGGTTCCGTGGGAGTTCCCTCAGGTTCCGTGGGCGTGATCGTCTCCCACACTTCTCCCAAGCCTCTCCCGCGCGATGACGCGCGCCCTCGGCCTACACGGCCGAGGGCGCGCTCGCGTCGGCAGCCACAAAGGAGGGCGCCTGTTGTAGCCCGCCGACACGTCTTAGGGGGGGGTGGTGAACATCCGTTCGATTCACTGCACCCTACACACGGCATCTCGGCATATGCCAGAGCTGACTGTGATCGCGATCAGATAGCGACCACTTGGGTACTGACACAAGATCGTTTCGGCTTGACTGTGAGCCGGGTGCCAGCCCGCCGCAACCCGAGACCCGACTGGGTCATCCGCCGACGCATCACCCTCGGCCACCGCATCGCCGACCTCCGCCGGCAGGCCGAGCTGTCACAGGAGCAGCTAGCCCACATGGCCGGCATCGAGCGGCGCAGCATCCAGCGGTATGAGTCCGCCCAGCGGGATCCCCAGTACTCGGATCTGCTGCTGATCGCGCACGCCCTGCGGGTGCATGTGACCGACCTCCTCGGCGGGTAGCGGCTCGCAGCGTGGTCAGGGCTGCGGGTGCCTCCTGACTGGCCATTCAACATGGCGTGTACCCGCGATGGAACCGTGCAGGCTGCAAATATCTGCGCCCATTCTGTACACCCCGTGTGAATTTGTAACCACACGCACAGCTCTGGCCAGCACTCAGCGGCCGGACGCCCAGTCCGCGAGGGCTCGGCACGCTCGTGCCAGGTCATGCACGTGGAAGGCCGCCGACCGCAGTCCGGGCCCGAGATCGTCTTCGAGGAGCGTCCGGGTCTGGTCGAGGAGGGTCTGCCGTGCGTACCAGTCGGTGCTGCCGCGGTCGAGGCGGTCCGTTCGCCGCTGCACGAGCGGCATCAGCCGGTGCAGCTCGGCGCGCAGTCGCTCGTTGAGTTCCTCGCAGCGCTCCCGGGTGGGGAGCATGCCGGCGGCGGCGAGGCCTTCGTCGATGAGGTCGTCGAGGGGCTGGTGTGCTGCTGGCTGATCCGTAGGCTGTCTCACGTCGACGCTCCAGTCCGTCGGCCATGCCCCCCGGGCCGTGCCTGCGGTCGCGGGGGGTCCGCATGTAATTGCAGGTTAGCCCTACCTGTATCGGCCTGTCTCGACACGGATCGATCCGTATCCCGAGATGCTGGGCTGTGGTGCCCTGCCTAGCGTCGGATCATGGCCACGGATCCAGCAGACGCGCAGATCGACCATGAGGGGCCGGTGACGCCGTATCGGCAGCTGGCGGCGATCCTCCGCGCCCGCATCGCTCGAGGCGACTGGGTGGACGGCCGTCCGATCGCGTCCGAGACGCGGCTGGTGCAGGAGTACGGGCTGGCCCGTTCCACGGTGCGGCGCGCGATTGCGGTCCTGGTCGAGGAGGGCGTGGTGTGGACGGTGCCCGGCCGCGGCACGTATGTCGGGCAGCCGCCTACGGGGTGAGCCAGCCGCCGTCGTAGCCGCCTGTCGGAGGGCGGCACTAGGCTCGGGCGCATGCCCTCTCCTCCCCCGCCCTCGACGCCTGCGCGGCCGGCTGTGGTCGTGCAGGCGGAGATTCATGCCCTGCTGCGGGCGACGGGCGGCTGGCTGTGGGGGCCGACGCGCGAGGAGTATGTGCGGCTGCGGGATGAGTGGGTGGCCGCCGTGCGCGGCGAGATGACCACCGCGGCGTAGGATCCGCTCGTGAGCGACACTGAGTTCCCTGCCGACCTGCTGGAGCTGGAACGGTCCGCCTGGGCGGCGATCCAGGCCGGGGCGTTGACGGCTGAGCAGGCGGGGGCGGTGCAGGAGCGGGTGACCGTGTTTGCGGCCGAGGGCGGGCACGACCGGCACACCGTGGAGATGCGGCTCAAGCGGGCCGTCCGGCACGGGGGCGGCTGACAGCAGCGAGCCCCGCCTGCGTGACCAGACGGGGCCGCCTCAGCTCAGCGCCAGCACGGGCTGATGATCTCAGCAGTCTACGAGCCCGCGCTGACAGCGCTGGTGCGTCGCGTTGACAGCACGTACACGGCTGCTCCGCCATCCCTGTTGTCGTGCGAGTCCATGGGTGGAAGCGGGTAGTGGCGGGCGATCTGTCGGCGGGCGCGATCGGCGCGCGGGTACGGGCGATAGGCCATGATCCTCAGCATGGCAGACGGTCACGGCCCGTCCGGCCACACCGTCAACGTCGCGCCCGACTGCTCGTCGGTGAGGGTGACCCGGGCGGCCGGAAGGCTGCCGTACTCGCCGACCCGACAGCGAACTCGGCTACCTCGACGGGTGACGGCTGGCGGGTTCTTCTAGGTGACCAGGGCCTTGCGGCACTCCTGCGCGAGTGCCTGCTTCCAGCCGCCGGCGAACATCTGGTTTGCCTGCTGCTGCGCGGCAACCTGGTCGTAGCTGTCAGTCGTCGACTGGGCCGTGGCCATCTGTTTCGCCCACTCCAGGGCGTCGGTGGCCGCGTTCGAAAGACGGTTCCAGCGCGGATCCTCGATGGCGGCCTGGGCCATCTTGTCCACTGAGCCACGCATCGACTTCACCATCGCGGCCCAGTCCGTTGTCACTTCGTCGTCGGGCGGGTCGACATCGTCGGAGTTGTTGTAGCCGAGTTCGGTGCACCCTTGGCGGGCGAGGCTGGCAGCGTCAGTGTGGCCATCATTGTGGCTGGCGACGGCGTAGCCGCCGAGGGTGGTGAGGGCGAGGGCCACGACGGCGATGATTGGGGCGCCGAAAGGTGACCTGTGCCGGGGAGTTGGCGGCATGACATCTGCTTCTACGCTGCCCGGTTCGCTGGCGTCGGCCATGAATATCCCACCCCTGGACGTCAATCGAGGGTACAGATCCTAGACGCGCGAGCGCCCACCGCGACGGGGGATTGCGCGGTGGGCCTCATGCCAGTCTGGCACGGGGGTTACGCCATCCGGGACAAGATGCGGTCGGCTCGCTGCCGCCGCTGCTGCTCCCGTTCGACTGCACGAGCCTGCGCAGACTGCCGGCGAGCAGCCGCTCGAGCGTCCGGGTTGAGCAGCCGTGCCGCAGTCGTTGGGTGCCACTTCCCTCCGCGCTTGCTTGGGATGCCAACCGCGTTGAGGCGCTCGCAGATAGCGCGGATGGAGACGCCCTCCTCATGCCATGCACGCATCTGCTCGAGCACGGCGGCCTCGTCGGAGTCGACAGTCAGCGCCTTGCCGGCAGCACGCTGCCCGTAGGCCGGGGCACCGTAGGCGTAGCCCCCGGCGGCAGCCTTGGTCTTCCGACCGTTGCGGAGCCGCTTTGCGATGAGCCCACGCTCAAGCTGCGCTGCCGCACCCATGACCTGCCGGACGAAGGTGCGCATCGGGTCGTCTTCGTCGTCGGGCAAGTGCTCGCCACGGTCAGCGGTGAATACGCGGGCCTCGTGCGCCCAAACGACGGACAGGATCGCTTCCTGCTGCGTGAGTTGCCGGGCCACACGGTCGAGGTTCGGGGCGAGCAACCCGTCGGCCTCCCCGGACGCGATCAGTTGGAGTGTCTCGGTCAGTCCGGGCCGCTCGTCGTCGCCCGCCTTCCCGGTGATGCCACCGTCGGTGCACACACGGATGATGCGCACACCTCCGAGCCCTGAGCCGGCCGTGCGTACCCACTTTCGGCAGTCCTTCTCCTGCGCCTCGAGTCCGTAGCCGTCGAGCTGACCGGCAGTGGAGACGCGGAGCAGCATCACGAGGCGGAGCCCCGGTGTGCGATGAGGGGGTGTCATGCACCAAACCGTACACAATTTTTGGCATAGATGTAACAGTGCAGGTCAGCGCCTCGAATATGGCATGTTATCGAGAGCTGCCCACCACAACTCCGCCCCGTGAGGGGCATGATGGCGGCATGGCTACCCAGGCGCCGTCAGGCCGCCCGAACCCCGTCCGGATCGCTGTCTTGGAGCACGACCTCCTCGGAGTCCAGCCCGATCCGGGCACGGCTGCTGCGCTGGCGGTTGGGGTGCGTGCTGCGGGGCAGTGCCTGACGCATCGTCCTGCCGCGACGCTTACGACGGGCCCGGTCGTGGAGGCGGTGTGTACGCAGTGCGGGCGCCGGATGCTGCTCGGCGACGACGGCCGCTGGCTGGTGACGTGAGCCGGGCATGACGAAGCGCCCCTCTCGGCCCGGAGGTCGAGAGGGGAAGGGCGTGCGTCGGCTACAGCCCGAGGTCCATGAGCGGGTCCTCCAGCTCTGCGCGGTCGCGCACCCCGACACCGTCGACGGGCAGCGTGAGGATCAGGGCGTCCAGGAGGCGGGCCGCGAACTCGGCGCCGCTCGCACGCCCCCAGAGCTCCGCCTGTCGCGGAGTCAGGTCACCGGCCACGCCGTCGACCTCAGCATCGTAGGCGTCGCGCGTCTCCTGCACGGGGACGGCGTCGAGGGCGTGCCGGAGGTGCTTCCGCATCTCGCTGATGCACTCCTGGTAGGCGATGCCTCGGGAGATCCGGTCTGACACCGGCTCGTCCCGGTCGGTGGCGACGTCGCGGCATGCGCCGAGCCAGCCGTCCGCCTCGTCGAGCGCGCTGTCCAGGTGGTCGTGGCCGTGCAGGGTCGAGTACGGCAGCGACCGCTGGACGGCGTCGCGGAGCCATTGCGCCCGCCCGATGCGGCGCTTGTTGGCGTCGCCGTCGATGGTGGCGAGGTCGGCTTCGGGCACCCGGGTTTCGATCTTGGGGCCGATTTCGGGGCGTGCCATGGGGGTGGTCCTTTCAGGGGCGGGCGGCGCGGACGGCGGCCGGGGTGAGCAGGTACCAGGTGCGGCCGCGGACGATGAGTTCGTCGACCAGGCCCCACCGCAGCAGTGCTGCGGAGCCCCAGGTGTGGGGAGGCAGGACGTACCGGCCGGTGACTGCAGCGCGGTAGGAGGGGCGGGGGCTGTGCTCGTAGCGGGCCTGGGCGAAGGTGTCGCGGAGGAGGGCGGCGACGTCGCTGGGGAGCTGTGCGGGCCGGCGTGTTCCGATGGCGATGCGCTGGTCGAGGGATTCGGCGTCGATGATCCAGCGGCCGGCGTGCTTGGTGGCGGCGATGGCTCCGATGCGGCACCAGGTGCGGATGGTGGCGATGGTGACTTCGGCCTTGGCTGCTGCGGCGGTGGTGTTCATCTTGGTCCTCCCCCTGCGGAGCGTTTCCGCATGCGTTAATCATGGCAGGGATAAACGCATGCGTCAACTGGTTGGGCTCGCTCCAGACATGACGAAGCGCCCCCTCCCGCTTCGGCGGGAGGGGGCGTCCGTCATGCGGGGTCCTCGTCGGGCGGCGGCCAGGGTGGTTCGCGGAACGGCCACCGGGACAACCACAGCGGCGTGGCGTCGTCCTCCGGCAGCGGCGGCGGGGCAGGCATCACGAGCCGCCGAGGATGTGCCCCGGCAGCCAGGCGCCTACGGCGACGAGGAGCCCGCACAGGGCGAGGAACAGGCCGCGGTGCGCCTTGGCCCACGGGCGGATGTGCTCCGACAGGGTGTCCCCCGCCCGCTTCGTGCGCAGCGCATACGCCTCCACGCCAGCCCCGGCAGCGACCGCCACACCCGCCGCGATCAGCAGGCCATTCCACACCACACCCATGGCAATCACACTCCAGTTCGGTTGTACTCGTCCAGCCGCTCGGGCGGCGCCGGGGGGGTGATGCGGTGCTGGTGCATCAGCGACGTCAGATCGGCCACGTACAAGGAGAACGCGTGCACCAGGGTGCGCAGCCGGTTCTGCTCCTGCCGCAGCTCGCGAATGTCGCCCTCCATGTCGTCACGGATCGCCCGGAACGCCGCGAGATCGGCCTGCCTCTGATTCGGCTCAGCCTGCAGTCGCGCTGCAGCCTGCGTCGCCTCCGCCGTTGCATGTGCCGCCCGCGTCGTCGCCCGCGCCGCAAACACGCCCGCCACCACAGCACCGACCGTGCCGAACGCCGTAACAAGTCCAGCCCATACGCTCACGTCTTGCCTCTCCGGGCAGACCGCAGCACGTGGGGGACCGAGTGCTCGGGCACCGCGCTTGCCCACAGGATGACCCCGATGTGCGAGGTGAGATACCACACCGCGACCCACAGGCCACGGTCGTACTGGCCGCGGAGCGCGGCATACGCGTAGGCGGCAGCCCACACGGTGGGGGGAATCAGAGCCACGACGAACCCAGGCCCGTCGCGGCCGACTTTCAGGAACGCCGACGCTGCGACCGTGAGGCCGGCGCCGATCCACAGCCACGCCCACGTGCTGAGCGGGGCCATGGCGGTGAGCGGGCGGACGCCCCGGTTGCTGGGGGCGGCGATGTAGCCGACGCCCCAGCACACCTTGCCGACGCCGATGATGAGGAGGAATGCGCCGCGGCGGCCCAGCAGTGCACGCACCCGGTCGACGCGACTGCGCATCCGCTACTCCTTCGGCAGGTGGAGGCTGGGCTTGGGCGGCTTGTTGGGGACGGCCCAGGTGACGCCGAGTGCGCCGAGGATGGCGAGGAGGATCGTGACGCCTTCGGCTGTCGTGATCGTGCCGTCCTGCAGCGCGGTCGCCGCCGCCGCGGTCCCGGCCGCCGCACCGGACACCACGGCCTTCCACACCGTTGGGATCTTCATGTGGGCCTCCTACTGTGCGGTCGTGTCGGGGACGTCGAGGTGGACGGTGATTGCCTCGATCGAAGCCTTCAGTTCGGCGACGATGGCCGCCGGGTCCAGGTCGCCGAGCCCCGACGCGAGCTGGGCTACGGTCTTGACGAGCTGGTCGATGGTCTGGCCCTGCGCGGACACCTTCGCGGCGATCCCAGCCGCGAGCGCGTTCGTGTCGCGCAGGTAGGCGTAGGCGTCCCGCGGGTGCGGCTTCTTGCCCTCCGTGTAGCTGACGTACTGCCAGCCCATGTACGGGACCAGCACCTTGTGCAGCTCGTCGAGCTGATTCGCCTGAGCGTCGGTCAGCGACATCGCGTCCTCCTGAGTTGTCTTGCCGGTGGCGCGGGCGACGATCCCCGGGAACACCACCGCGTGGAACTGTGCGACGCGCGCGTCGCCCGGGCAGGAGTGGTCGTTCGGGTTCCACTCCGTGAACATGCGGTGGTAGCCGTAGCCGGGGTCATCCCACGACCGGCAGATCCGCAGCGGGATGGCGTGCCGCTGGTGCAGCCACACCCCCAGCCTGATCAGCGTCTCCACCTGCGCGTCCGTCCACGGGTCAGAGGCTTGCAGGTTGGATGCGGACTCCAGTGACACGGCACCGTGTCCGTTCGCCCGCCGGTTCGCTGCGGCGTTGGCGTCCGCGCGGGTCTGCGTGCCGATGTACTGGCCGAGCGACCCGTCGTAGCCGAGCCCGAAGTGGGACTCCAGGTTGGTGGAGTCGCGCCAGTACTCGTAGGTGCGCTCCGGCGTCCACGGGGCGACGATGCTGTGCACGATGAACTGATCCGGCACGATCGCCGGCTGCGCGTCCGACTCCGGCTGCAACTCCATCTTCTCGGCGCCGGGATACCAGGCCATGAGGGCCTCCAGACATGAGGAAGGCCCCGGCCGGCGGGCGCGGGGCAGCGGGGTGGGGTCAGGTGTCGTCGAGGAGGTCGGAGCCGACGAGGAGCCGGATCACTCCCTGCATCTGCCGTGTCAGCGCCGGCACCTGCGCGATGTGGTCCGCATTCGTCGCCGTACCGCCGGTCACCTTGTCCAGGTAGGTCTTGTTCGTGGACCACGCCGCCCGAGCCTGCTGCAGCAGCGTCGTCCGGTTGACGCGGCGGGCCGCCTCCATCAGCCGCTCGTCCGCCTCGGCGTCCTCCCGCGCCGTAAACGGCCTCTCCAACACCAGGACGCCGGCCTCGTAGAGGCGGTAGGTT